>NZ_VPBO01000009.1:0-135573 GCF_013418655.1 Acinetobacter sp. YH12128
TTCCTAAGCATTACTCACCCGTCCGCCGCTAGAAATCGGTAGCAAGCTACCTATTCCCGCTCGACTTGCATGTGTTAAGCCTGCCGCCAGCGTTCAATCTGAGCCATGATCAAACTCTTCAGTTTAATACTTTGTAGCACCTTAAAGGGTGCCAATCTTGGCTCATCAATTACTGACAAAAATTTGCTCAAATAAACTTCGAGTAATTTCTACCATCAATCAATGAAAATAATTTCGATCGATCAATCAGTAAAAATCCACACAAGTTGTTCTTCATAATCTCTTAATGATCTTCTTGTTGGTTCGTCACCAGCAAGCTAGGTCGGCTATATTACTCTTTATTTCTAAAGAGTCAACCAGTAATTCAAATTATTTTTAAACTTATCAAATAAAACCCAACTTAATCAATTCAACCAAGTCATTGTTTTATCAGAAGTTTTAATCTTCATCACTGCCAATGGATGTGCATTCTACAGTATTTCACATTCGTTGCAACACCTTTTTTATGATTTATTTTACGCATGTCGCTTTTTTAAACACATAAACATTCTTTTGTATTATTATTGGGCTATATACGCCCTATTTCATATAATAAAACGTATATACACCCAATTTTCTTTCCATTTAATTTAAGACTTTTTTGATTTCGTATGGTTGTTTTTAAAAAAACTGCCTATTTAATAATGGCGTGCTCTATTTCCCCCTTATTATATGCAGCTCCCACAGCAAATATTTTCACAACCACTTTCTCTATTTTGAGTTATGCCAAGTGGGAAACCACTTCACCCAAATTTTGCGTAATTAATAATTCAAGTTTAGTCAATGATTTTAAAAAACTTGCGCCAACCCACAGCACTTATAAAATTACAGCCATCAATGTGAATGACATCAAATCCAGTCATTGCCAAGTTTTATTTTTTTCCAACCTAACAGCAAAAGAAGAACAGAGCATTTTAAACAATCATGTCAATTTCCCTGCCCTCTCTCTAAGTAGCAACAATAGTGAGTGTGAGTCGGGCAGTGCATTTTGTTTGTATAAAAAAAATCAGAGTTATTCGTTTAAAATTAATATGGAAAGCTTAACGCAATCACAAATACATATTGATCCACGGGTTTTATTACTGGCGAAGTCATCGGAGTCAGCTGAATGAAACAACTCTATAACCCAATTACATTACACCAATTATTTACACGTTCGCAGCTCACCATCTTTGCTTTAACTTTTACGATTTGTTCTGCGATTTTTTTGGTGATTTCCACCTATACCATGCATACATATGCAAAAAACAGCTTAACGATTTTATCGAACGCGATAAACGAACGCGTTCAACCTGCTGTGGTCTTTAATGACCAAACAACGATGCGTCAAATTTTAAATGAATACACCCAACTGTATCCTATTCGCTCTATTGAAATTACAAACCATCAAAATGCATCGCTTGTTCATGCCGAGCAACAAGAAATTTCAACATTTTCCAGCCAAGCGATTTTGGATTATTTCTTTTTTAGCCAACCGATTCGTTTAGATATCCATCATGATCAGAAAAGTTATGGCGAACTGATCGTATATGGAAACTCTTCAGATTTAGTTAGTTTCTTCCATAAAATTTTGCTGGGTTTATTTTTAGGTTTTATTCTTTTATTGGCTACTGTGTTTTGGTCGGTGAACTCTGTTTATCAATACTTAATGCAATCCGTTCGCTCTATTGTTGAATCAGCTCAAACCATTAGTATTAAGAAAGATTATAAAATGCGGGTTTCAAACTCTGATATTCAAGAATTACACGCACTCAGTACCGCCTTTAATGGTTTACTTAGTGAAATTGAACAGTCAAATAAAAACTTAATTTCAGAAAATGACAAGCTAATTCATCTAGCACGTCATGATGCATTAACCCAATTACCAAATCGCAATTATTTTTATGAAAAGCTGTTTGAGCTATTTGACTTACAAGCGAACGCTGCCGTGTTCTTTGTCGATATTGAAAACTTTAAACATGTGAATGACCAATATGGACACTTAGCTGGGGATGCTGTACTGCGCGCCTCATCACACTGTTTAAAGCAAGCACTGCCAGATGATGCTTTCGTTGCGCGACTCGGTGGTGATGAATTTGCAATTATTATCAATCGTTTAAATTTCTTGACAGAACTCGAAGTCTTTTGTCACAAAATACATGAATGCTATGGTTCCACATTTGTTTATGAGCAACATAATATTGCATTACAAGCTAATATTGGTGTGGCACTGATCCAAAATGCGAAATCACCAGGAGATCTGATCGCAGATGCGGATCGCGCCATGTATGATGCTAAACTTTCGAATAATCATTGTTGCATTGCACCACAACTCCCCAACTCATAGGATTTGCTATGTTAAAGAACGCATTTAAAGTTTTATTTATACTTGCATTCACGGCCACTATGACAGCCTGCATGAGTTTAGGTAATTTAAGCTACAAACAAGCACGCATGCTTAAAAAAGAAGGTTTTGTCTTAACCAATGATGGTTGGACACTTGCCTTACCAGAACGTCTTTTATTTGGTTTTGATGATTATCAAATTCAACCGCACCAACAAGGCAAGTTAAATACACTCGCCACTCAACTGATTAAATATGACCTGAATAAAATTAAGTTTATTGGTCATACGGATAATGTTGGACAAGCCAATTATAACCAACAACTGTCAGAAAAACGTGCGCAAAGCGTCGCAAACGTCTTCTTAAAGCAAGGTTATAACAGTTCAAATATTCAAATTATTGGTCGTGGTGCTGAACAGCCGATGGTCTCTAATGACACCGAAACAAATCGTGCCATCAACCGTCGTGTAAATATCACCATCGTTCCATAAATAGCGAAAAATAAAAAAGCCACCATAAGGTGGCTTTTTTATTTTTTATAAATTTCAGGCATAAAAAAACCGCTAAATGCGGCATCTTTTACAGTATTGCTTTTGAGATAAATGGTCGGAGCAGTAGGATTCGAACCTACGACCCCCTGGTCCCAAACCAGGTGCACTACCAGGCTGTGCTATGCTCCGAATTGGGGTGAATGATGGGATTCGAACCCACGACAACCGGAATCACAATCCGGGGCTCTACCAACTGAGCTACATCCACCATCATGTTCTTGCTTGTGAATAACCAATATAACTCATTTTAAATTACAGGCATAAAAAAACCGCTGTATGCGGTATCTTTTATCGACCGTTTTCCTTGAGAAAATGGTCGGAGCAGTAGGATTCGAACCTACGACCCCCTGGTCCCAAACCAGGTGCACTACCAGGCTGTGCTATGCTCCGAATTGGGGTGAATGATGGGATTCGAACCCACGACAACCGGAATCACAATCCGGGGCTCTACCAACTGAGCTACATCCACCATCACAACAAGTTTCAGATTCTATTATCAGAACACCATTAAAATGGCGCGCCTGACAGGATTCGAACCTGTGACCATCCGCTTAGAAGGCGGATGCTCTATCCAACTGAGCTACAGGCGCATTACCGATGACATAGACTATCACGCGATTTTTGCCTTGAGAAATTGGTCGGAGCAGTAGGATTCGAACCTACGACCCCCTGGTCCCAAACCAGGTGCACTACCAGGCTGTGCTATGCTCCGTTTCATCTCAGCTTTCGCTGTATCGCATATCGTGCGGTACGGTGTGCATTCTAGGCGTGACGTTGATTAACGTCAACACCTATCTTCAAAAAAACATAAAAAATCATTTCAAGCGATTATTTATCAAGCACTTTAATCATTTTTCAAGCAAAAATTAACGTTTTAAACTGGCGCTGAAATTCAACATCCGATCTAAGGGCAATTTAGCACGCTCAGCCAATGCCGGATCTACAAAAATTTCCTGATCGCCTTTTTGTAAAACTTCCAGAATGCCATCCAATTCATTCATCGCCATCCAAGGGCAATGCGCACATGAACGACAAGTCGCTCCCTCACCTGCCGTCGGTGCTTCGATGAGAATTTTATTCGGCACAGCTTGCTGCATTTTATAAAAAATACCGCGATCTGTTGCCACGATTAAACGTTCGTGTGGCAAGGTTTGTGCAGCCTTGATCAATTGCGAGGTGCTACCGACGGCATCTGCAATATCCACCACAGATTCTGGTGACTCTGGATGTACCAAAACTGCTGCATCAGGATACAGCGCTTTCATATTGGCAATACCACGTGCACGGAACTCTTCATGGACAATACATGCCCCATCCCATAGCAACATGTCTGCACCGGTTTTCTTTTGAATATAGCGACCGAGATGCTGATCGGGTGCCCAAATAATTTTTTCACCTAAACTATCTAAATGCTCAACAATTTCAACAGCACAGCTCGAGGTTACCACCCAATCTGCACGCGCTTTCACTGCCGCCGAGGTATTGGCATATACCACAACCGTATGATCCGGATGTGCATCGCAAAATTTGGTAAATTCATCGACAGGACAACCCAAATCAAGTGAGCATGTTGCTTCTAGGGTTGGCATCAATACAGTTTTTTCAGGAGATAAAATCTTCGAGGTCTCCCCCATGAATTTCACCCCTGCAACCACCAACGTCGTTGCTTCATGATCCCGACCAAAACGTGCCATTTCAAGTGAATCCGAAACGCATCCACCGGTCAGTTCTGCTAGTTCCTGCACTTCAGGATCACAGTAATAGTGTGCAACAAGGACAGCGTTACGTTTTTTGAGTTCCGCTTTAATTAATTCAAACTTTTCAAGCTTTGCAGCTTCCGTTAAGTGATGCTCTTTAACATCACCCAAACGATCCAAATGCGCTTGTACAATTGATTTTGCTTCATTTGCAATTAAGTTGTTTGCATTATTCATCACAACGTCTTCTCTATCCTTAATGCCTGCTACTACACAGGTGCTTCACAACTGACCCATAAATATGGCACTTGGCTATTTTTTACCGGTCATTAAAAAGTTCCACTTATAAAAAAGCCTCACAACGGAGGCTTTTCAAAAACATCAAATATCTTATGAACGGTAATCTGCGTTAATCTTGACATAATCATACGACAGGTCACAGGTATACACAGTATCTCGAGCACTGCCACGTCCTAAATCTACACGGATCGTGATCTCAGATTTCTCCATCTCTGCAGCCCCTGCTGCTTCGGTATAATCTGCTGCGGCACCACCGTCTTTACAGATTTGAATATCACCTAACCAGACCTGAATTTTTTCAACATCTAAGTTTGGCACACCTGCATAACCAATAGCTGCCAAAATACGGCCCCAGTTTGGATCTGATGCGAAGATTGCAGTTTTAACCAACGGTGAATGTGCGATGCTATAAGCAATATCACAACATTCTTGAGTATCTGCGCCGCCTTCTACCGCCACAGTAATAAACTTCGTCGCACCTTCACCATCACGGACAATGAGCTGTGCAAGACGCTTCATTACACGTGTTAACACGTCTAAAACAGCAGCATAACGTGAATCTGATTCTGAAGTAATTTCTACGCCACCAGCTTGGCCCGTTGCAATCAAAATACATGAGTCATTCGTTGAGGTATCACCATCCACCGTAATACGGTTAAACGACAGGTTAACTGTGGTTTTCAAAAGCTGTTGCACTAGCTCACGGCTAATGGGTGCATCAGTTGCCACATAGCTCAACATGGTCGCCATATTTGGACGAATCATGCCTGCGCCTTTAGAAATACCT
This sequence comes from Acinetobacter sp. YH12128, assembly GCF_013418655.1. Lineage (NCBI taxonomy): Bacteria > Pseudomonadati > Pseudomonadota > Gammaproteobacteria > Moraxellales > Moraxellaceae > Acinetobacter > Acinetobacter sp. YH12128. The sequence goes on from NZ_VPBO01000009.1 coordinate 5,698, forward strand.
GTCATGGTATACAGAACGCCATCTAGTTCGAACTGTTCAGATGCACCTTTAGGTGTTGTATCTGTGGTCATAATGCCCGTTGCCGCATCCAACCATGCATCTTCCTGCAAACTATCTAATGCGGGTTGCAAGCCTTGAACCAAACGATCAATAGGTAATTGCTCACCAATTACACCTGTTGAAAATGGAAGAACTTCTGTATTTTGAACACCTGCCAGTTCTGCCAGTTTCGCACACGTCGCCTCAGCATTTGCCATGCCGATTTTGCCAGTACCGGCATTGGCATTTCCGGTATTAATCACCAAATAACGTGGATTACCTGCTAATAAGTGTGCTTTCGAAATATGAACAGGCGCGGCACAAAATGCATTTTGAGTAAATACGCCTGCAACATTAGAACCTTCAGCAAATTCAAAAATGACAAGGTCACGTCGGTTCTGATAGCGCACATACGCTTCAGCCGAACCGATTTTTACACCTTTCACCACATGCATCTGTGGCATAGATACGTCACCAACTGCCATTTTTCAACGTCCAACTATATGAGTTATAAAAAATACAGCTTAGTGCAAAATCTATAAAAAATCGAGCAGAAGCACGGTTTTGCTGTAATTTTATTGTGGATTTCTTTTGCACATAAAAAAACCAGCCTTTCGACTGGTCTTTATCGCTGTTCGTCGTAAATTAGTTACGCGCCAGCTGAGTTGCTTCATCAAGAAGCACTTGTTTCGCTTTTTGTTGACTCGCAGCTGAAAGTGCTGGGTTTTCAGCCACAATACGGTCAGCATTCGCCGCATTGGCTGCTGCAATTTTCGCAGTTTGCAATACGATCGGACGATTTGGATTGGCAAAGGTATAACGAATACCCGTACGCGGGCTTGCTACAGTCACTTGACCGTCAGTACCAACCTGTACTTGAGTTGTTGTTGGACCAACTGCTTGTTGAACTTTCTCTAAAGAAGTCGTCTGAGGAGCGTTTGCAAAGGCAAAAGTTGGCAAAGCCAAAGCAGCAATCATGAACGGTTTTAGTACTTTTTTCATTGTCTTTTCCGTCTTACGGTTATTGATAGAAACTAAATAACATTTAATCTACTGAACTGCAAATACTATTCAGGTCAGATCAGTAGTGTAAATTAAAAATCAGAGCGCGAAGGCTCTGATTTATTTGAAATTAAGCAATGTCGTTTAGATTTTACCGTGACACTGTTTATATTTCAGACCTGAACCACATGGGCACGGTGAGTTACGGCTTTCCGGTGGCACAATCACTTGCTCTGCAGGTGTATATTGCGCATCGATAACATCATTACCGTTGGCTTCAGCCAATAAATTATCAAAGTCATTGTGTGACAATTGAAGATTCATTGATTCTGCTTGAGCCTGTTTTTGAGCTTCCATTTCTGCAAGTTCTTCGGCTGTTGGTACATGAATACGAGATAAATCTGTCACGACATCTGACTTAATCACCGCAAGCATGTTTACAAATAAGTTAAAGGCTTCTTTTTTGTATTCTTGCTCAGGATTTTTCTGCGCATAACCACGTAAATGAATCCCTTGACGTAAGTAATCCATCGCTGCCAAATGCTCTTTCCAATGGCGGTCCAATGAATTCAGCATAAAGTGACGTTCGAGCATTGCAGCCGTTTCGTCACCCATTTGCGTACGACGTGAACGGTAGTGCTGAAGAACTTCATCAGTAATACGTTCAACCAAAGCTTCTTCATCTAAACGACGATCTTGCTCTAGCCACTGTGAAATTGGCAGTTCAATCGATAGATCTTCACGAAGTGCTTTTTCAAGACCTTCAATATCCCATTGATCGTGAATAGACTCGGGTGGAATATATACTTCGATCATGCCTTTAGTCACATCGTGAATCATTGTTTCGATGTAATCTTGCAATGATGCTTCTTCAAGAATTTCATCACGCTGAGAGTAAATAATCTTACGTTGTTCGTTGTTTACGTCATCGTATTTCAATAAATTTTTACGAATATCGAAGTTACGTGCTTCAACTTTACGTTGTGCATTTTCAATCGAGCGTGACACCATTTTATGTTCAATGGCTTCATCTTCTTTCAGCCCCATGGCACGCATCATCGCAACTACGCGATCACCTGCGAAGATACGCATCAAGTCATCTTCAAGCGACAAGTAGAAACGTGATACACCTGGGTCACCTTGACGACCCGCACGACCACGTAACTGGTTATCGATACGACGAGATTCATGACGTTCTGAACCAATGATGTGTAAACCACCAGAGTTCAGCACCATGTCATGATTTTGTTCCCACTCAGCTTTTAAACGCGCTTCATCTGCTTCAGTCGGCTCTTCAATCTTCGCCAGTAACGCTTTCCAGTTACCACCCAACAGAATATCAGTACCACGACCTGCCATGTTGGTAGCAATCGTCACTGCACGAGGTGAACCCGCTTGCGCAATAATATCCGCTTCACGCTCATGTTGTTTCGCATTGAGTACTTCATGTTGAATGCCAGCTTCTTTCAGCTTATCTGATAAAATTTCAGAGGCTTCAATGGTTGCTGTACCAATCAGAATCGGTGCAACACCTGCTTCATGAACACGTTGAATTTCTTGAATGATGGCGTTGTATTTACCTTCACGGTTTAAATAGATTAAATCGTTTTGGTCATTACGAATCATCGGGCGATGGGTTGGAATCAGTACAACATCCAAGCCATAAATTTCTTTCATTTCTGCAGCTTCAGTATCTGCAGTACCCGTCATCCCTGATAATTTTTTGTATAGACGGAAATAGTTCTGGAATGTTGTAGTTGCTAAAGTTTGGTTTTCAGGTTGAATTTCCAAACCTTCTTTTGCTTCCACTGCTTGATGCAAACCTTCTGACCAACGGCGACCCGGCATGGTACGACCAGTGTTTTCATCGACAATGATCACTTCACCTTCGTGGATGATGTAATGCACGTTGCGTTGGTATAGGTAATGCGCACGAATGGCCGCAGAAACATGGTGCACCAAGTTTAAATTAGCAGATGAATATAAACTTTCACCTTCAGCAAGCAAGCCCATTTGAATCAATTCAGCTTCAACAGTTTCATAACCGACTTCGGTCATTTCTACTGAGCGCTGTTTTTCGTCAATCCAGAAGTGACCACCATCTGGTACCTTCTCTTCTTTTTGTGCATGAAGTTTTGGTGGAATGCTGTTAATGGCAGCATACAACTGAGATGAGTCTTCTGATTGACCAGAAATGATCAACGGTGTACGTGCCTCATCAATCAGGATCGAATCGACCTCATCGATGATGGCATAGGTTAAGCTGCGCTGTTTTTTCTCAGCAGCAGAAAAAACCATGTTGTCACGCAAGTAATCGAAACCGAATTCGTTGTTGGTACCGTAAGTAATGTCAGCACGATACGCTTGAGCTTTTTCAGTTGGGTCTTGCATTGAGTAAATAATCCCAATGCTTAAACCTAAAAATTCGAATAATGGACGGTTTAATTCAGCATCACGCTGTGCGAGATAGTCGTTCACCGTAATCACGTGAACACCTTCACCACTAATCGCATTGAGGTAACAAGCAAGCGTTCCCATGAGGGTTTTACCTTCACCGGTACGCATCTCTGCGATCTTACCTTCATGTAAAGTAATACCACCAATCAGCTGTACGTCATAATGACGCATGCCCATGACACGCTTTGCAGCTTCACGACAAACAGCAAACGCTTCAGGTAATAATTTATCAAGGCTGTCGCCTTTTTTATAACGTTCTTTGAATTCTTCAGTTTTTGCAGATAAGTCTGCATCGCTTAGAACAGATATCGTCGGCTCGAGCGCATTTATCTTCTCTACGATTTTACGCATGCGTTTGAGTTCGCGCTCATTTTTGGTACCGAAGATTCCTCCGATCAGACTTGCCAACATGAATAGACTCTCTAAATCTTGCTTGTCAAATGAATATATTTTCTTAGTCGTTATTATGGTGCTAGAAATTCGAAGTACAAGGGTTTTGCACAAAAATCCCCTTAAATATTCTGCGCTCGGGTTCTAGCCCCGGAGACTTAAGGCAAGCTAATGTAACAAATTTTCTGCAGACAACATAGTGACTCTGTCGTGAGATATTTCGCATTTATCCCCCAATAAAACTGTTTTATATGAAATATATTCATAAAGAAATGAAAAAACACTATTTTTAATCATAAAAAAAATCCTTCATATTTATTTTTGAGTTAAACAAATTCAATAAATACGGGGATATTCCATGACGATTCGTTTAGGTGATACTGCACCAGACTTTACTCAAGACTCAAGCGAAGGCAGCATTCATTTTTATGACTTTTTAGGTGACAGTTGGGGCATTTTATTTTCGCATCCAGCCGATTACACCCCAGTCTGCACCACAGAACTTGGATTTACCGCAAAACTAAAAGATGAATTTAGCAAACGTGGTGTCAAGGCCATTGCCCTGTCTGTTGATGATGTTGAGTCGCATCATGGTTGGATTAATGACATTAATAATACTCAAAATACCACGGTGAACTTCCCGATCATTGCAGACAAAGACCGTAAAGTGTCTACCCTTTATGATTTCATTCACCCCAATGCCAGCGAAACATTAACTGTTCGCTCTTTGGTGATCATCGATCCAAATAAAAAGGTCCGTTTAATCATTACTTATCCTGCATCTACAGGGCGTAACTTCCATGAAATTTTACGTGTCATTGACTCTTTGCAACTGACAGACAACCATAAAGTTGCAACACCGGCCAACTGGCAACAAGGTGAAGATGTGGTGATTGTGCCGTCATTAAAAGATGAAGAGGAAATCAAACAACGCTTTCCTCAAGGATATAACGCAGTTACGCCTTACCTTCGTTTAACGCCTCAACCTAAGTGAGGATAAAACGGAGCATTACGCTGTCCGAGCGCAAGATAAGAAGCTCTGCTGTGAGTGACCAAAGCGAAGGTACAAATTTAACTATTTTTAAGTGCAGCACCTGACCCAACTCAGAATCATAACCATAGTTACTTATAGTTTTCCCCTCAGAACGAATGATGAGCCCGTTCTGGCATTCTCCAACCTGCTCATCTTCGGATGAGCTTTTTTTTTGATTACAAATTCCTCTCTGGGATTAGATTGGTTAAACATCACAATTCCGTTATAACTAAGAAAAACTTGAAAACAACAAACCGTGATTCATCAAATTCATCATTTACATTGTGGTAGTTTTTGTCCAACGTGTGCCCCTTTATTTGGACAGAAAGGCTTTCGCGCACATTTGGTCTGTCATTGCCTGCTCATTGAAACAGATAAAGGGCTCGTCTTAGTCGATACAGGACTGGGCTTACAAGATTATATACATCCACAAAATCGTTTAGGTCGGTTTATTTCACGCACAGCGCAGATCAAATTTAATCCGCAACTAAGTGCGATTCATCAAATTCAAAAATTAGGCTATAGGGCTCAAGATGTTCAACACATTTTGTTGTCACACCTAGATTTTGATCATGCTGGCGGGATATCAGATTTTCCGCAGGCGACCGTGCATGTCTTAGCCAGTGAATATAACGCCACTCAAAATCTTCACAACCTTAAATCACGACTGCGCTATCGACCACAGCAGTTCCAACAGCATCGTTATTGGAACTTTATCGAAAACATCGGGACGCAAGCATGGTTTAACTTAGAGCACACTGCCGGTCTATCTATTTTTCAAGAGGATATTTTAATGCTCCCACTTTTGGGACATACCGCGGGTCATGCCGGTATTGCGATTAAAAACAACCATCGCTGGTTGTTATATTGCGGCGATGCTTATTACTCACAGCATCAATTAAATCCAAATTTTCATTCGCGGGCCTTAAATCAGCTTGAGCGTTTATTTGCCACCGACAATACACAGCGACTGCACACACTTCATAAGATTCAGCAGTTAGCACAGCATCCGGACATCGATCTCATCTGCGCACATGACCCATTCGAACTCGCTCGCTATCAGAACACAAGCAATGACCGCTAAAATCCTGCCAATGATCCTCCTTAGTGTTAGCTTCAGCTTCACGGGTTGCATGACATCAAATCCATTACCGTTAAATGAACGTCCTAAGCATTGGGGAAAAGTCGTTCATCAACAGCATAATTTTTATCAAATCAGCCCAACAGTATTTCGCAGTGAACAACCTGATGTAGATCTCGCCCCTGTTCTACGAGAACAGCACATCGATGTGATCATAAATTTACGTTCACGGCACCATGACCCAGAACGCTTAAACAATGTCATTGATACGCAAAAGGTTAAATTTGTACATATTCCGATACACACGTGGCAAATCGATCGTGAAGATTTACTGACGGTGATGAAAACCATAAAAGAAGCTGAACAACAGCAGCAAAAAGTGTTAATCCATTGCTACCACGGCTCAGACCGTACAGGTGCGAGTGTGGCAATGTACCGAATTATTTTTCAGCATTGGTCCATTGAGGAAGCAAAGCGTGAAATGAAACAAGGTGGCTATGGCTTCCACCCTATTTGGAAAAATATTGACCGTTTATTCAGCCCTGAAAATATAAAATGGATTCAGCAACAACTACTGAATCCATCTTATTAAAGGTCATTCCTCAAATAAACTTAGCGTTTATCGAGAGGTACCCAATCAATCACCCAAGCCGATTTCATATTCAAACTTGCATCTGAATTGATCTTTTTACGTGTTGCGTCCGCAGCATCACGGTCCTTCGAAGGGCCAACCATAATACGAATGCCTTTAGATGTAGGACTCTTCGTCACTTTATAGCCTTTTGCACGTAATTTTGCAGCGACGGCATCTGCATTGGCTTCATTGGCAGCCAGTGCAACTTGTACCATCCATTGCTTATCGCCATTTTCCAACAGATCACGTGCTTTTTCAGCTTCAGCTTTTTTCTTGGCTTCGGCTTTACGCTTTTCTTCTGCCTTGTGTTTTTCTTCGGCTTTACGCTTTTCTTCTGCCTTGTGTTTTTCTTCGGCTTTACGCTTTTCTTCAGCTTGTTGCTTCGCTTCGGCTGCTTTCTTATCTGCTGCTTTTTTCTCAGCTTCAGCATGTGCTTTACGTTCAGCTTCTTTTTGAGCATCCGCTTTACGTTTTGCTTCGGCTTTTTGTTTATCTGCTGCGATACGTGCCTGATCAGCCTTTTGCTGCGCCGACTGAGTCTCTAACTTTTTTTGAGCCGCCAACTTATCCTCAGCTAAACGCTTTTGCTTGGCTTTTTCATCTTCAACCAATTCGGGAGGAATATTATCCGAACTTTGTTGAGCTGAACGATGTGCGTTTAAAGCTGCATATTCTTCTGCTGCTTTACGTGCTGCATCCGCTTCCGCTTGTTGTTGCATCGCTAAAAATTCTGCTGCACGTGCTTCTTGCTCCGCAACCGATTTTTCACGGGTACGTCGTTGTTCTTCGAGCAAACGCTTTTCAGTTTCAACATCAACAGTCAATGATGACATTTTACCCGCACCCTGACCTTGTTGCTCAACTTGAGCCATTTCAGGGGTTTGGCTTTGATTTTGATGTATTTCTTCTTTGCCTTTAAGTAAAAGTGCGGCCAGCAGTACACCACCACCTAATAAAACAACACCACCCATCCAGCGTTGTTTGTTATTCATTGACATTCTTCCAGATACTCCCATACCGCTTCTAAGGTATGAAATGAACCACATACCAGAATCAGCTGATTATTCTTTGTTTCTTCCAGCGCGGACTTAAAAGCTAATTGCACATTGTCATAATGTTCTACGACTTGATGCTGCAGTGCGCTATCCAATTGTGTGATAGATGCCGCACGTGGCACATTTAATTGTGCAATTTTCCACATTCTTACCGTATCTTTCAATAAGTTAACGACAGAATTTATGTCTTTATCAGTCAGCATGGAGAAAACGCTGATCACTTCTGTGTATTGTTTATTGTACTGGAGGAAATTTCGCAATTGCTTTAACAAAAATTCAACACCATGCGGGTTATGTCCCGCATCGAAAATCACCGTTTTACCTGCAATTTCTCTAACTTCAAAACGGCCTTGTAACTTGGCATTGATAATCCCCTGAGCGATCGACTGCTGAGAGACCACTAAACCACTGGCCAATATTGCTGCTACAGCCGTAGAGATATTTTCGAGCGCCAAAGAACCCACGGGCAGTTTTAAAGTTGTACCTGATGAAGCAAACATCCAAGATTGTCCGTCATCACTGTACTGATAAAAATAATCACGATTGAGTACATGTAAAGCAGCTTGGCAATCTTCTGCTTTTTGACGAATGGCTTCAGGCAAAACTTGCTGCCCGCCAAAAATTACGGGAATATTTGGACGAATAATTCCTGCTTTCTCAAAAGCAATTTTTTCAATGGTGTCGCCCAACCAATCGGTATGGTCTAAACCAATATTGGTAATCACTGCAACATCTGGATCGACGACATTGACCACATCAAGTCGACCACCTAGGCCTACTTCAAGTACCCATACATCGCAATGTTGCTGTTTAAAAATAACAAAAGCGGCCAAAGTGGTCGCTTCAAAAAAAGATAAACTTAATTCACATTCACGACGCGCCTGATCAACGGCTACAAAAGCATCAATCAGGATTTGGTCGGCCACTTCAACACCTTGAAGCTTTACACGTTCATTGAATCGATAGATATGCGGTGATTGGTATAGCCCCACGTTATACCCTTGGGCATTTAAAATCGCAGCCAAAGTGGTCGTGGTTGAACCTTTACCGTTTGTTCCCGCGACCGTCAGCACTTTCGCATCAGGCTGGGTTACACCGAGTCGTTCCGCAACAGGAATCACCCGTTCCAGACCCAAATCAATACCCGTAACATGAACATGGCTCCAATAATCGAGCCATGTACTTAAAGAATCAGATGCAAATGGTGCTGTGTTCAAGGCAAGTTCATCAATTTCGCTACAATACGATAAACTGTATCACGTAATGCATGACGGTGGACAATTTGATCGACTACACCATGATCAAGCAAATATTCCGCACGTTGGAACGGTTCTTCCAATTTTTCACGTACAGTTTGCTCAATTACACGCTTACCAGCAAAACCAATCATGGCTTTCGGCTCAGCCAAGTGAACATCACCGAGCATTGCCAATGATGCAGTCACACCACCATAAACTGGATGTGTCAATACCACTAGATAAGGCAAGCCTGCATCTTTCATTTTTTGGATGGCAGCAGAAGTACGCGCCATTTGCATGAGTGACAACATGCCTTCTTGCATACGCGCACCACCAGAGGCAGCAAAGCAAATAAGTGGTTGTTTGGATTTAATTGCAAGTTCAGCCGCTTGAACAAAGCGGTCACCAACCACAGTGCCCATTGAACCGCCCATGAAATCAAATTCAAATGCGGTTGCAATCATTGGAATGCCTTTCAGCGTTCCTTGCATTACCACTAAAGCTTCTGTTTCACCGGTTTTCTTCTGCGCTTCAGACATACGGTCTGGATACGCTTTGCTATCAACAAATTTCAGTGGATCTTTGGCTTTAAATTCTTGACCCAATTCTTTTTGTACTTGGTCAAAGAACCAGTTCAAACGATCACGCGCTTTCATTCGCAAGTGTTCATCACACTGCGGACAAACGTAGGCATTAAATGACATTGCAGTACGAGTCACAAGTGCATGACACTCAGGACATTCAATCGTCGGCTCAGTAAATGTCGCCTTTAATGCTTGCTGTTCATCAGGTACATGAATACCTGGTACCGCACGCTCTGTCCATGGCGTAGATGCGCTCAGAATTTTGCCTGTTTTTGCGTCTTGACTCATACTAACTCATCGAGCGCAGCTCGAAGCTCCTTCACTTTATTCACTGTTTCGATTACAGCTTGTTCTGGCGCTAAGTTTGCAAATTGTTTAACAAAAGCACTACCTACAATCACCGCATCTGCAGCAACACCCATGGCTTTCGCCGATGCTGCATCACTAATACCAAAGCCAACGCCGACAGGTACCTGAGTATACGATTTGATTTTTTGAATACGTGCCGCAGCTTCAGCAACATCTAACGTCGCTGCACCTGTCACACCTTTCAAAGAAACATAGTAGATAAATCCACTGGCTTGTTTCACCACATGCTGAATACGTTCATCAGTGGATGTTGGCGCAAGTAAGAAGATTTGATCCATGTCGTATTTTTTCAATACTGCATCTAGATCTTTTGCTTCTTCAGGTGGAAGGTCCACCAAGAGCACGCCATCTACACCGCATTCATGTGCATAGGCAACAAACTTTTCATAGCCGATTACTTCAACTGGGTTTAAATAGCCCATCAGTACTACCGGTGTTTCTGTATCGTTTTTACGGAACTCTTTCACCATGTTCAAGGCATCTAGAGTATTGGTTCCTGCAGCAAGCGCACGCTCCGCGGCAAGTGCAATAACAGGACCATCCGCCATTGGGTCTGAAAATGGAAGACCCAATTCGATCACATCTACACCTGCCTCAACCATTTGATGTAACAAAGGTACCGTTACTTGTGGATGAGGGTCACCAGCCATAACATAAGAAACCAAGGCCTTACGCTGTTGAGATTTAAGCGTTCCAAAACGAGTGGCTAAACGTGACATAGGGTTATACTTTCCTTGAATGAATCAAAACTATGATGTGGGTTTTGTCGAAATACAAGACATCGCATTGTAACGCTATTTTTTACCCATTGAACAGGGTATACAATCCTCCGTCGGCATTTCTCATGCAAACATAATTTTCCAGAACAACCCGAAAGCATCATTTACCGATATTTCAGTTTTTTTCACAATGATCAAAGATGCCTAATTTTAGGATCTGGCAAAATTATAAGGTTTTAGATTAACTTAATTTTATCATCAAAAAAATGTTAAAAATAACAGGCTTAGCATTTACATTTTAATTTTCCTTAAATTGCAAAACCTGCTTTATACTAGCCGCATACTTTTATTTTTTTATCTCCTATGTCCTCCGATTCACAAGTGAAAGTGCCTGCTCGGGCATTTGCACTGCTCCCGCTTATTGTTTTTCTGACCATTTTTTTGGGCAGTGGTATTTACCATTCCATCATTGGAACTGAGTTTGCGTTCTATCAAGTGAAAGCCCCAGTCGCTGCTCTTCCTGCAATTGTATTGGCAATTTTGCTCTATCGCGGCAAGATCAATGACGCGATTGATACATTTATGAAAGGTGCTAGCCACCCGAATTTGATCTTAATGTTCATGGTCTTTATGCTCGCTGGTGCTTTTGCCAGTGTCAGCAGTGCCATCGGTAGTGTCGATGCAACAGTGCAGTTGGGACTATCGATGATTGCGCCTGAGTTCGTGCTGCCCATGCTGTTTATTATTGCGGCCTTTATTGCCACAGCGATGGGAACCTCCATGGGCACTATTGCAGCCTGTGCACCAATTGCCTTTGGTTTTACTCAAGTCACCGAAATTGAAGTGGTGTATGCCATTGGTGCTGTGGTCGGCGGTGCTATGTTTGGTGATAATCTGTCGATGATTTCAGATACCACTATTGCTGCAACGAACAGTCAAAAAGTTCAGCTTCGCGATAAATTTAAGGTCAATGTTTGGATTGCTGTTCCTGCATCGATCGTTAGCATTTGTATTTATTTATTTATGAGTCAAGGCTCACAAGCGATTGAACACAAAGCCTATAATGCTTGGCTGATCTTGCCTTATTTAGCCGTATTTATTTTGGCCTTTTCACGTTTACACGTGCTTGCTGTGCTGACTATTGGTGTCTTACTGTCTGGTTTTATTGGGTTGGTGATTCAACCTGAATTTAATTTCTTAAGCTTAAATAATTCTATTTATGATGGCTTTACCGGCATGTTTGAAGTTGCCCTGCTTTCTATTTTCTTGGGTGGTATTTCTGCCATTATGCAAAAAGAAGGCGGTTTAGAATGGCTGATTCAACGTATTTACAGCATGACACGCTGCTTTAAAGTTGGTGCTGAACGCGCAGGTGAGATTGGTATCAGTTTCTTGGTGATTTTCTCCAACCTATTTGTGGCAAACAACACTGTCGCAATTATTTTATCTGGTGACATGGCACGTGAAGTCGCCAAAGAATATGGTGTAGACCCTAAACGTGCTGCTGCGCTCTTGGATATTTTCTCTTGCGTAGCCCAAGGTCTCATTCCTTATGGCGCACAGCTGTTACTGGCTTGTTCGATCGCAAAACTTTCGCCTGTGGAACTGATTGGTAGTGTGTACTACTGTTGGGTCTTAGCGATCTTTGCCATCCTTGCCATTTTACTGCGTTATCCAAAATTAAAAGCTGCGGCATAAGCTTGGTTTAAAAGAAAGAGCGGTCGTTTGACCGCTTTTTTTAATGCTGTATGAATGGCTTTTCTTGACGAGCAATCTGCACGTTTTATTCTAATTTCAAGGCTTTTTTTCGCGCTAATAATGTCTCTCCGCTATATGCCTTAAAAGCACGTGCCAAAGCCGACTGATCTGAATAACCTAGCTGTAAAGCGATATCCGTCAAATGGGTTTGTTGTGAAAGTAGATATTCACAGCGTTTCATCCGTTCCAGCTCCAAAAGCCGCTTAAATGAGGTGTCTTTCTCCTTTAACTGTCGTTGCAGGGTTCTGACTGACAGGTGTAACTCCTCTGCTAACCATTCTATTTTAGGGGCTTGCTGCTGTAATTTGAGATAATCTGCTATGCATTGTTGCATCTGTTGAATTGGATCTGAATGTTGCGAACGAGCAGCTATCGCCTCTTCGGCTTGACGTAATAACAATTGCATCAGCGATGGATCTGCAAGTTCTGACTTTAAATCCAAACTATCGGCATGAATCACAAATGAATATTTAAGGGTCGAAAATTCCATTTGGCAACCATAAAACTTTTCATAGTGATAACGTGCCATCCGCGGCACATGTGCAAAATGAATGCGGAGTAACTTTAAAGAATCTGGAAAAATTTGCTTGGCCAAATGTGCCATACAGGCCATGGTCAATTCATTCACCAACGCATATTCATCATCATGCTGTGGCCAAGACAGTATAATTTGATGATCTTGATGGCTCATATTCATCGGCACAATTTGCGCGCCATCAATCACCAAACGACTAAACCGCATCACATATTGCAAAGCATCTGCTACGCTATTACTCAGTGTCGCCATATAGCCTAACACCCCAAAATGCTCTGCACGAATATACTTGGCCATTTCAAAGACCAATTGCGGGCAATCCAGATGCTGCTGAGTCAGTTGCATGATGGTATTAAAAAAAGAATTCGGCGATTGAGAGTCGATCGGCAAAGACAGCACATGCTGAATTTGCGCAGCATACGGCGCAATCCATTCGAGCTGTGTATAGTTTAATTCACGCTCAATTAAGACCATATTCCATAGTTGGAAGTAACCATTTGGGATCTGAATTTCAGCCATCTCGCCCCTCTTTCTGACCTGCCAATTCTGACATTTTATATTTTCATCATGGCGTAAAATGTATAAAAATTGGCAATATCTGTCAAAACAAAGTGCAATTTCTCCGACATACTGCAATCAATACGACTCGCACAGAAAAAATATCATGAATGCTATCGTCAAATATCAAGTCGAACCCATTGTTCGCACAAAGCTGAATTTTAAGTTAGAAGAAATCCCGCGCTATTGGTTTGGCGGAGACCCCTTTTTAACACGTATGTTTGATGCCTTGAGCCTAACCTTTCCTGATGGCGAGCGCTATTTTATTGAATCTGTACGTCTGTTCCGCAGTCAAATTCAAGACCCTGATTTACAGCAACGTGTCGCTGACTTTATTCGTCAAGAAGCACAGCATGGTATGGCGCATGACAAAATGAACATGTTGATGAAACAACAAGGCATGCCTGTCGATGCGTTCATTAAACGCCTGAATAAAATTTTTAAATTTGAACTGAGCAAGCGCTCACCAGAATACAACATTGCCATGACGGCTTCCGCCGAGCATTTAACTGCGCTGATGGCTGAAACGTTCTGTAGCCAAAAGTCCGTCTTAGAATCTGCGCATCCTTATGTCCGTGCATTATTTATTTGGCATGCGATAGAAGAAATGGAACATCGCGATGTGGCTTTTGATGTGATGAAAGATGTGGCTAAGGTCAATGAAAATCTAAAGAAATTTACTTTGGTCTGGACCAGTGGATTGATGCTTGGCTTTACCTTATACCGTGCTAATGTGATGCTGAAACATGACGGGTTCAGCTTCACTGAACGTTTAAAATTAAATATGAAAGGCTTACCGTGGTTCTTTGGTAAAAATGGCACCCTCACCCGTATGAGCAAGCCATATCGAGATTGGTTTAAAAAAGACTTCCATCCGAGTCAGCATCCCATTGTGCAAAATTATGATCTTTGGTTAAAAACTTATGAAGAAAACAATGATCCAATTCAAGCTGCGGAAGTGTTTTGGCAAGCTGCAAAATAAAAACTGAATAAAAAAAGCCGCATCGATTGCGGCTTTTTTATAGGCTTAGACTCACCATTTGGCATAGTGCTGCTCAAGTAAACCATATTCATTTAAGAATACAATTTCTTCGCCATCACGTTGAATTGTACCGCTAATTTTTGCCTGCCATTGACTGAATTGACTACCAACCAATCTTAAATTCAGGTTTTCATAGCGCCGCCAACCTGTGGTGACAATCAAATTTAAGCTGTTATCTAATGAACTAATATTCCATTGATTATCGCCTTGTTGCTGGAACAGCACATCAGACATGGCATATAGATGTCCATTGACCCACAGACAATTTTCATTACCAAAGCTTTCATTTACCCCAGAGGCAAGATTGATCCCAACGCGTCGATTTTGACTGTCCCAAAAGTTACACGATAACCAAAACCATGCGGTTTCAGGACGAAGAAAACCACAGGTATCATCTAAAGACACCAATGTTCGGTCATGAAATTGAATGGTCTTGCCTTGCTTATTGATAAAAAAACCTTCACAGCCCAACGTCGTCAATTTTTGAGTATAGGTCCAACCATTAATTCCTGTAGGGCTACACATACTCAGCGGATCAGTCCCCGCACAAAACACTCGAGCGCTCAGTTTGAGTTCGCCATGTTTTGACATTTGAATGTATCGCACACCATTGGCATGCTGAATGTCTAGTTGAATCCCAGACTTAATAAAATGACTTTGATTAAATAAAGGTTGTTCATCTAAAACGGTATTACGTGACAGGAAATTAATCGAATTCCATTCCAACACTTCATTCGTAATATGATCATACACATAGACAAAACCGTGCCCCGCCCACGCGATATCGGCGATCGCTAGACCAATCGTATAATGTTCATGCTGAATACAACAAAATTTAAATTTTTTATATTTTAAACGCTTACGCCAACCTTGAAGTCGTTTTCCATACGGTGTCTTATATTCATACTTACTTAAATCGATGCGATTGGGAAGTTCACTAAAACGCCCATAATGCGGCTGTCCATTCGGCCGTATTAAATCCATATACGCCATTCCATTGAGGTTTAAGGTCTAAATCCTGAATGTTATTATGCCTATTATTTAACTCCTGAAAAGACAATCCATCTGATTTCAGGCGAATATCACAAAAAAATATAAAAGCTGACATTTCAGCTCTTAATCATCACAAATGTTCATTTATTAAGATGTAATCATTTTTCCATGAATTTTGCTGGCTATGCGGGGTTTCAACCAATTCGATATAGCGCCCATAGACATGATCAATCGCAATACAATCGTCAACATCTAGGGTTCGGTCGGTATGTTGTTTTTGCCAATGTGACTCAAAAAAAGCCTTGCCCCGTTGTTTTGCGACACTAGCGTTTTGTCCTGTCACCAAAACATAACGATGTAATTCACCAAATTCGCGAGCATCATATCCCCCGAGATTAATCAGCCATAATTTTTCATCTTCAGCTCGGGGCGCGGCATCACAAAATTGGATGCGATAATGTCGATTTTCAGTGCTGACTGTATGTACTTGTGCCCAAGCATCAATATGTAAGCCTTTTTGCTCCCCAAACCATGCCGTTCTAAGTTGCGGATAAACCTCTTCTAATGCGTTACCCACTGCAAGAATGACATCATGCACTTCGATATTTGCTCTTGGATGGCGTCCGCCGAGCATCACCATAAATAAACTGGACACAATCTCCCCCCTATTTTTGACTTCAACTGCCCACATAGGGCTGAAGTAATTTCAACAAAATCACGCCGCCTAAAGAGAGTACTGCATTGTTGACGAAATGAATGAGTAAGACATGCCAAATGTTACGCGTCCACAAATAGATGAGGTTGAGAAATAGGCCTGCCGCCATAAAACTGATGGTCGCAATCAAATCGCCATCGAAATTATGATAATGAATCAAGCCGAATAAGATTGAGTTCAGTAAGACCAAAATCACTCGCCATAGACACGGCTGTACAAACAGCTTTTGCAGCAAGGTATAGCGGAAAATAATATCTTCGAGCAAAGCGGTAAATAATGGCCCAAGGCTGATGATCAGCAAGCTAAAAAACGCAATCGTATTGGGATCAATGGTCGATTCTTTTTCAATGTTCTCACCAACGGGCAACAGACTGCGTGTAAAAGAAATCACTACTTGTAAAGCGACTGCACCAACAACCACCAACAGGCTTGAACGCCAAAAAGCCTGTTTATACTTTTGCCAGTGTGTATACAGCATCGTTTTATAGAGCCAACATACGGCAATAAATAAAATACCGCGAAAGATCGAATCGCCCAAAGCAACCTGAGCTGAAACACCAAAAAATTGGTCTAAGACATAACTGTTGAACAAGATCAGCGGAAGAATGCACAGCGCAAAAGTATCACGCCATTGCCAATAAATATGAGTGGGAAAGGATTCAGCACGAACCAATTGGGTAAACGTCATTGTTATAAAGTCTTTCTAA
Organism: Acinetobacter sp. YH12128; assembly: GCF_013418655.1. NCBI lineage: Bacteria > Pseudomonadati > Pseudomonadota > Gammaproteobacteria > Moraxellales > Moraxellaceae > Acinetobacter > Acinetobacter sp. YH12128. The sequence goes on from NZ_VPBO01000009.1 coordinate 22,607, forward strand.
AGCAATAAAATTTCCACAGTATTGTGATTTATTTCACACTTTTATTCTGCATCTGTTTTGTAGTAGTTTGCCTCAATAAAATTTTCAGCCCAAAAAAAATCGCGCGGAATGACTTCTGCGCGATTTGATATTTCAGAATATATAACCTCTCCCAAACCCTCTCCTTAAAGGAGAGGGCTTAAAGGAATTTACATCTCAACCATTTCCACACCATCAATGCGGGCAACGGTCATTAAGTCTTTATCACCACGGCCTGAAACCGTCGCAATAATGATTTGGTCTTTATCCATCGTCGGCGCAAGTTTCGTCACATAAGCCATTGCATGTGAGCTTTCTAGCGCAGGGATAATACCTTCAATTTGGGTTAAATCACGGAAACCTTGCAGCGCTTCAGTGTCATTGATTGGCACATAGTTCACACGGTGCATATCTTTGAGGAAGCTATGCTCAGGGCCTACACCTGGGTAGTCCAGACCTGCAGAAATTGAGTGGGTTTCAATGATTTGACCTTGATCATCCGACATCAGGTAAGTACGGTTACCGTGAAGTACACCCACATGACCTGCATTGAGTGGTGCAGAGTGTTTGCCTGTTTCAATGCCATAGCCTGCAGCTTCGACACCGTACATTTTCACATCTTCATCATTTAAGAATGGATAGAACAAGCCCATCGCATTTGAACCGCCGCCCACACATGCAACAAGCGCATCCGGTAAACGGCCTGCTTGTTCTTGAATCTGTTTACGCGCTTCACGGCCAATGATCGATTGGAAATCACGTACCAATTGCGGATATGGATGTGGACCTGCAACGGTACCAATCACGTAATAAGTTGAATCAACATTGGTTACCCAGTCACGCATTGCTTCGTTCATCGCATCTTTCAATGTTTTTGAACCGCTTTCCACAGGTACAACAGTCGCACCCAATAAACGCATACGGTACACGTTCATGGCTTGACGTTTTACGTCTTCCGCACCCATAAACACCACACACTCAAGGCCTAAACGCGCTGCAATCGTTGCCGTTGCTACACCGTGCTGACCCGCACCTGTTTCGGCAATAATACGTTTTTTACCTGAAAGCTTAGCCAGTAAAGCCTGACCAATGGTGTTATTCACTTTATGTGAACCTGTATGGTTCAGGTCTTCACGTTTTAAGTAAATTTGCGCACCACCCAACTCTTTCGACCATCGCTCAGCATAATACAATGGACTAGGACGACCGACGTAATACGCCAAGTCACGGTCGAATTCTGCCAAAAACTGTGCATCATCTTTCATGCGGAAATAGAGTTTTTCTAAGTCCTCAAGTGCTGCCATTAGAGTTTCTGACACAAAACGCCCGCCATGAATACCGAAATGCCCTTGTGCGTCAGGGAATTGGGTATAGTCAATCTTATTTTGCTGATCCACGATGGACTCCTTGCATAAAGCGTTCTATGAGTTGTTGGTCTTTAATACCTTTTGCCAATTCTACACCACCGCTCACATCTACGGCATAAGCGCCTGTGGTTTGAATCGCTTCTTCAATATTGTCAGGCTTTAAACCACCTGCCAATATTAAAGGAATATCGAGTTTAGGGAATTGTGACCAGTCAAAGCTGTGCCCTGTTCCACCTTTTAATTCGGGATGCCATGCGTCTAACAGTACGGCGCTTGCCCCTGCCTGCTGAAAAGATTGAATCTCGCTAATCACGTCCAAATCTGGCTTCACCTGAATGGCTTTATACCAGCGGCGCCCAACAGTCTGTGCAATCGTTTTGCACTGTTCAGGGTTTTCATCACCATGAAATTGCAGTATGTCTACAGGTGAAATTTTTAAAATATCCTGTATCTCTGTAGCTGATGCATTCACGAATAAACCCACGGTCTGTACGTACGGCGACACATGCTGAATCAGCTCAGCAGCCTGCGCTGCCGTTACACTGCGCGGGCTTGGCGCAAAGAATACAAATCCGATCGCATCTGCGCCAGCTTGGACGACAGATTGGATATCTTGAATACGTGTAATTCCGCAGATTTTGGCACGGGTTCGCATATTATTGTGGCTCTAACTCCGCCCTATTCATAGCCTATCTATGAATATGAAGGCGAATCATTGTAATGCAATTTTCATGCATTGCGTGGATTTTCAGCATGATTACTGCGCAAAAATAAAAAGCCCTGAATGATCAGGGCTTTTTAAATAATTGAATCAATTATTTCATTGCATAACGTAAGGTTAGCCAAGCAGTACGGCCGTCTTGACGGTAGTAATAGTCATCAAATGAGTCATACACGGTGTAATATTCTTTATCAAACATATTGGCAAGTTTGGCTTGTACAGAAAATTCAGGGGTCGCTTGATAGGTTAAACGTACATCTGCTGTCGCAAAACTGCCAAAGCTTGTTGTATTAGCGGCATCCTTATAACGCTGGTCTTCTGCGTGTACAGAGCCACCTAGCGTCCATTTATCCATCGTATAATCTGCAGATACATTCAATAATTGACCTGCACGACCCGCAATTTGATTGCCTTTGGTCGCCCCCGAATTATATTCAGGCTCTTGATAAGTATAGTTTAAGTTCAACGTGAAGTTATCCAGTGACTGTCCGAACTCAGCTTCCACACCCTTAATTTTTGCTTTTGCAATATTGGTTCCGCCTGAAATCATATTATCAATTTCATTATGGAAGGCAGAAACAGACCAGTTCAGCCATTGCGACCCTTTGAATCCAATTTCAATATTTTCAGACTCTTCAGGGACTAGGTTTGGATTTGACCAACCCGGATAATACAAGTCATTAAATGTCGGCGAACGGAAAGCGGTGCCGTATGAAACATAAGTGCTGTAGTTGTCATTAAACGAGTAACCAACAGCGGCATTGCCTGTAGTGTGATCACCAAACTGCTCATTATCATCTAGGCGAATGGCTGCTTGCAGGTTCACTCGACCAAAATCACCAAGATACTGCGCATAGTAACCGACATTATCACGCTCTTTTTCATCGTATTTGGTGGTGCTATCGACTTGATCATTTAAGTAATCCACACCTACCAATAGTGTGTTATTTGCATTAAAAGATAATGTGTTTAACCAGCTAATGCTGTCTTTTGTGGTATCAAATACACCTGTCGATTTATCTGCACTAAAGGTTTCGTATTTATCTTCTGACCGGCCAAATTTCAGCTGCGTTTTCCAAAGGTCTATAGGAGAATAGCTAAAGCCAACGCCATACACATTTTGCTCAACCTTGTTATAAGGATTTACGTTATATGGACTATCGTAATTTGTTTCACCGTTGACATACAATACGTTCAGGTCTGCTGAAAATTGATCATTAAACTGATGACCCGCTTTAATTGACGCAGAATAGTTATCATAGCCATCTTTATCTGTTTCAGTCGGCAAAGTTGTTACATCCATGCCTTGTGTTTTCAAGCCTGCCAAACTTAGCGTCGCCCAAGAATTATCCTGACGAATATTCACACCGACATTGGCATCATAGGTTTCATGTGAACCATACTTAAGTGAAGCAAATGGTTTTACGCCATTTTGCGTCCCTTTACGGGTAAAGATTTGAATCACACCGCCTACAGCTTCAGAACCATATAAACTTGAACGCGGGCCTTTTACAACTTCTACACGTTCAATTTGATCAATCGGTAAATGCTCAAAAGAAGTTTGGCCTGAAGTTGCCGAACCCAGTTTTTGACCATCCACCAATACCAATACCGCAGTAGAGCCTGTACCACGAATTGAAATACTGGTTGGCTGACCTAAACCACCAGAGTTGGTATACGTTACGCCTGGCACAGTGCGTAGTAATTCTTGCAAAGAAGTAAACTGCTTACGTTCAATTTCTTCACGGTTGATTACGGTGACTGCCGCCAAGGTTTTTTGCGAGTCTTGCTCAACAATGCTAGCAACCGTATTGGTAATGACTGGAAGTTGATGAACTTGGTCTGCTGCCATCGCAGCAGAAAGTGGAGATAAAACAAAAAGTGACCCGAGTAGAGTCTTAGAGAAAGAATGCATGCTGTATTCCCCGATCGCACCGCCCGTGCGAAATAAAAGTGGTTAACGCGTGGCGGTTTTTGGGTAAGCGATGGCTTGCCATTTTTCAGACAAAAGCATGCAATCCCGCTATAACGCCCGCCGCATTATGAATAGGTCTGCATCAGGCCGGTCTCCGGACTTACGTTATTGAATAACGATTCACCGTTGCGGGGGCAGTGTCAGATGACAATAGGCATAGCCTTTTGGACTGACTTCCCAGTTTCACTTTTCAATTAAGAAAGCACCTGAAGCGCAGGCAGATTAATTTCTGCTCCACAGCAAGTCAAGCTGTATATGCAGCTATCTTAAAATGCCCGACAGATTCGATTGTTCGATAAATCGGAGTTCTCTATACTTAAGCCATTCACAACAGTTGGCATGGGAAGTCTCTACAACACTGCCCCCGCAACGGTGCGCAAGCGAAACCTTGCCAGTCCGATACCTGCCGACCGTGTTCTATCACTCAATCATTTACGTGGGGTAAATGCATGGAGCTTTGTATGCCTTTTCCTTTTCAGCCGACTGCGCTTGCAGCTGGCATATCTGCCCTTTGTATTTTTAGCTCCCAACTGTCTGTTGCAGCAGATTCCATTGCACAACCTAGAATGGACACCATTGTCGTCACAGCAACACGTTCTGCTGAAAAATTAGAAAATGTACCTGCACGTATAGCCATTATTGAACCTGCAACAGTTGCACAATCTCCTATTTCCCAAATGAGTGATTTGCTGCGTAACGATGCGTCTATCAATATGGTGCAAAACGGCGGTTTAGGACAAGTAGCTTCCATTTTTGTGCGAGGCACAGAATCTGACCATACCTTAGTACTGCGCGATGGCGTGCGCTTGAACTCAGCAACATCAGGCATGGCGCCATTACAGTTTTTAGATACTACCGATATTCAGCAAATTGAAGTTTTAAAAGGCCCTGCTTCTGTATTGTATGGCTCAGATGCGATTGGCGGTGTGGTACAAATTATTTCCAAGACACCAACGGAGAATACAGCCTTTGCCAGTACGGAAGTGGGTGAACACAAAACCTATAAAAGCATTATTGGCGCAGATGCCGCAAAAAATGGTTATTACGCACAGATTCGAGGGCAACGCTTAGAATCAGATGCCACCAAAGTTTTTGACCTAGATGAACTGAGCACAGCAAGCTATGACCAAAAAGGCTGGAGTGCGAAAGTCGGATCAAAACAAGAAAATCATGCATATTCATTGGACTACAGTCATAACGATGGTCGCAGCTTTTATGTCAGTTGTAGCAATGAAGATAAAGACTATAACTGCCTAACCTACAGCAATGTCGCGCAAGACTTTAACAATGAAATGATCAACCTACGTGGTGAAGTGCGTCTATTACCTGCTTTAGAATTACATGCTCGACTTTCTCAATTCAAAGATGAGCTAGATCAGGTCACAACAGCTGATTTTACCCACAATAAAACCCAAGAGGCGGAAATCTATTCCAAATTTGATCTGACGCCAAAGCAAACGCTTTTAAGTGGGATCACACACCGTAAAATCAGCGGTGATATTGTGTCTTATGGCACGGCTTATCAAGATGATAACCGCAGCACAGGTTATTACTTACAGCATCAATATCATCAAGATGGTCTTAATACACAGCTCGGAATTCGCCTAGAAGACGATGCAAAATATGGTAGCCATACCATTGGTCAAACTGCAATTCGTCTGCAAGCACTGCCTCTTACCAGTGTGTATGCCAATATTGGTACTGCGTTTAAATCGCCAACCTTAGATGAACGCTATAACAGTTGGTCAGGTAATCCAAACTTAAAGCCTGAAGAAAGCATTTCTTATGAAATTGGCGTCGACCAAAAGCTTAATCATGGGCTAAGTACCGGCCTGTCTATGTACCACACCAAAGTCGATCACCTGATTGTGAATGGCCCTAATTACACTTTAGAAAATCTAAATACAGCGGTGTATCAAGGTGTGGAAACCTATCTGCAATGGCAAAATGGTGGATGGTCAAGCACACTCAGCTATCATTATGTGAAAGCGCAAGATGATGAGAAAAAACAAGATTTACAGCGTCGACCACGTCAGAATTTAAGCTTAACTACGGGTTGGAGCAATGACATTTATGGCATGAATGCAACCTTGAATGCCAAGTCAGATACCGTGGACTATCAGGCACGCAATCCCGGTTATACCACCATTGATATGAGCGCATTTTGGAATATCAATCCCAACCTCAAAGTCTTTACCAATTTACAAAATATTGGTGATGTCGAATACAAAACCTCATCGTATGGTTCAGGTTTGTATTATATGAATGGCGGGCGTTTAGCCTCTATAGGTGTCACTGTTAAATATTAATGCGCATCTCTTTATTCAACTTTTAATCAAAAAATGGACAATTAAAATGGGCCACCGTTTAAGTAAAATTTACACCCGCACTGGCGATTCAGGCACGACAGGTTTAGGCGACGGATCACGTGTCGCTAAGGATGATTTACGCATTGAAGCCTTAGGCGATGTCGATGAACTCAATTCAAGTATTGGTATTCTTCGTTCGCACATTGCGCTTAGCCACATTGAAGATAAAGCGACTTGGGACAAATCCCTTAGCCTGATTCAGCATTGGTTATTCGACCTTGGTGGTGAAGTCTGCATTCCAAACTTCAACTTGGTACAGCCTGTGTCGATTGAATTTTTGGAAAATGACATTGACCGCATGAATGAAGCACTGCCAATGCTGAAAGACTTTATTTTGCCATCAGGAACATTGGTGTGCAGCTTTGCCCATCAAGCTCGTGCAGTTTGCCGCCGTGCAGAACGTCGTTTAATGGCTGTACATAACCGTGACCAGAACATTCAAGCACCGTCATTGCAGCTACTTAACCGACTCTCTGACTGGTTATTTGTCGCATCGCGTACATTACAACGTGCTGAAGGTGGCTCTGAAGTGCTGTGGCAGAAAAATATTAACGACACGATTGATCAATAAGTTTTGGATTCAAAAATTGCTCAAATCCTTTGACCAATTAAAAGTCTATTTTACATTGAAATAAATCGGAACATTTCGTCCGATCATTCTTGTAATTCAAAATGATCGGCTCAAAATAATAGTGTCATCTCCCTGTCATGCTTACAGGACACTATGTTTTTATCTTTCAATTTTGCAGGCCCTTTATGCGCATAATCGGACATCGTGGCGCTCGTGGCGAAGCACCTGAAAACACCCTTGGCGGTTTTCAATATATTCAAGACTTAGGAATTCGTGCTGTCGAATTTGACGTTCGGCAACTGAAAGATCGTGCCCTAGTGATCATGCATGATGACCAATTTATGCGAACGGCAGGTCAAGATAAACATCTATATGAATGTAGTTCACAAGAGTTAGAACCCTATAACCATGCTGTGACTTGGTCAAAATGGAATAAAGTTGAGCCGACGCCACTGCTCGAACAAACGCTCAAAATTATTCATAACTTCGATCATATTGAAGTCGAAGTGAAAGCAGTGAAGACACAGACTGAAGCTGAAGCACTGACTGAAACCTTGGAACAACAGCTCCAAGGTTTCGAACATTCCGCGGTGATCACCAGTTTTGACCCTAAAATTCATCTTGCTTTGCAACAAAAAAAATCCGGCTTCAAACGCGGGCTACTGGTTGAAACAGACGTAAAATTTAAAGCGATTGAACAAGCACTTGAATTAGGTTGTATCCAAATCGGTTGGATGAACCAACTCGCCAATTCAGACATTATTCAGGCCACGCAGCAGGCAAAATTAAATGTGAGCGTATGGACTGTCAACGACGTTGATCGTGCTAAACAGCTTAAAGATTGGGGCATTAACGGCTTAATTACCGACTATCCTAAATTAATGATGCAGCATTTTTAATGCTGCTTTATTCACCTAGATTTGTGTAATTCACTTCTCGATCAACACGTCGCTATTTTAATCGGTCTATTTTCTTTCCAAAACCAATACAGTTTGTCCCCGACTGTTTTGCATCGTCATGTGTTTCCCTTGTATTTGGAATTGTGTTGCGGCTTGCAAGGCATCTGAAAGTTCAGCCTCTTGAGCCAAAGCCGAATCACAGCTGAAATAACCTGCTCGGGCATTCAGATCAATGCTGTGTTTTAAGGTATCAATCACATAAGTGCCACTGATAGTGTTACATCCCGTATTTCCCTGAATTTGTCGAAATTGCGAATTGAACTGAAGATAAGGTTGATGATGAAAGAACTTAGCTTTTTGTCCAGCGATTTTCACAATCATCCATGGAATATCTTGTATCCCATCGTTCACGCGAATAACTTTTAATGGCTGCTCAATACTGTTGCCCAGTGACTTTCCGTGTGACTTTATAGTCACCGTCTGCGTAGGAGAATTTTGACAAGCCATCAGTCCAAGACAACTGATCAGAAAGCTGCCCCAGATGCAGTATTTGATAAGTAATTTCAGATTATTTTGACAAATTTGCTGATTTTTTGGCATCTTTTTACTCCACAAAAAGTCAAATAACTTCAGTCGTATTATGTTACTGTTTAGAACAATACAACTGTACAATAACAGTGGTGAAAACGGGTTTTCCCGTGCTACTATTCTGTACGTTTAAAATCCCTTAAAAAATTAATGGGATTCTTCCTATCTATACCTCCCAAGGTTTCAGGAGTGCTGTTGGAGATGAATGCTCCCCTACCCAAAGCCCCAATGAACTGGATTGCTATTTTTGCATTGGTGTTTTTACCTATTGTCGCAGTTATTGCAATTCCGTTATATGCCATTAATCATGATTTTAGTGCCGCTGCTTGGATCAGTATGTTTGTTTTACTGGGTGTCAGCAGTTTAGGTATTACCGCAGGTTATCACCGCTTATGGGCACACCGTGCTTATGAAGCAACCTTGCCTTTAAAAATCATTTTAATGCTCATGGGTACTTTTGCTGTTCAGAACAGTATTTTGTACTGGGCTTCAGGTCACCGTACACATCACCGTCATGTAGACGATATTGACCAAGATCCATACTCGATTAATCGTGGTTTCTGGTATGCCCATATCGGGTGGATGCTTCGTGATTATCCAGCAGCAGAACCGAACTACAAAAACGCGCCAGATCTTTTAAAAGATAAAGTCGTTTTGTTCCAAGATAAATACTACATTCCACTGGTGATTGCTGTGCATGCAGCGATTTTAGTGCCAATTGGTTGGGCTGTTGGCGACATGTGGGGCGTTCTATTATTGGGCGGTTTAATGCGTCTAATCTTGAGCCATCATGTGACGTTCTTTATTAACTCACTGTGCCACATGTGGGGTAAACGTCCGTATACTGACGAAAATACCGCTCGTGATAACTTCTGGCTCGCTATTGCTACTTGGGGTGAGGGTTATCATAACTATCACCACATTTTCCAATACGACTACCGTAATGGTGTGAAATGGTGGCAATACGATCCAACAAAATGGTTAATTTGGAGCTGCTCTAAATTAGGCCTTGCCAAAAATTTACGCCGTATTCCTAGCTTTAATATTAAAAAAGCTGAGTTGGCTATGAAGTTCAAGTATGCGGAACAAGACCTTGCGATCTATGGTCTCAACATGACCGATGACATTGCAACAGCAAAACAACGTATTTCTCAAGAATATGATGCGTTTTCGCAAACTTTGAATGACTGGGCAAAATTAAAAGAACAGGAAATTCAAGCGAAGAAAACAGCAGTTGCTGAAAAAATTCATCAAATGGATGACAAACTCAAACTTGAATTCCTACAAGTTGAACAGCGTTTGTCACAGCACCGTGAAACACTGAATCAATTGATGCGTAACTTGAAAAAGAAAACCGCTTAATTCTTTTAAGCCTCTCAAATGATAAAGCCTCCCTTGTGGAGGCTTTATTGATTTTAAGCTACAGTTTTTCTATCTGGTCTTTGCTATAGTTTAAACATAATTTGAATTTTTAAAGATCATTATGCTGTTCAATGCCCGCTATAACACCATGCCGTCTCGCCTGTACCACCATCAACAGCCTGTACCCTTAAAAGGCACAAAAGCTGGGCATTTTAATGCGGCTCTTGCAGATGAGCTGCAATGGTCTGAGACAGATAAACAGGCTTGGGTTGAAATCTGCAGCGGTCAAAAAACCTTTGCTGAATTTGAACCTTTGGCCATGGTCTATGCAGGTCACCAGTTTGGACAATGGGCCGGCCAATTGGGCGATGGACGCGGCTTATTGATTGCGCAAATCATCGATAAACATGGGCAAACCATTGACCTGCACCTTAAAGGCGCCGGCTCTACGCCTTATTCACGCATGGGCGATGGACGTGCAGTGCTGCGCTCGACCATTCGTGAATATTTGGCAGGACATGCGCTGAACAACCTAGGCGTTGCATCCAGCAATGCGGTGGGTTTTACCAGTTCTGAGCAAGGTGTAAAGCGCGAAAAACTCGAACTCGGTGCAATGATGCTGCGTACATCTGACTGTCATATCCGATTGGGACATTTTGAATGGATCAATCAATATCAGGGTGATTTACTACCTGAATTCACGCAAAAATGTATTGAGTGGCACTACCCTGAATGCTTGGATGCTGAACAGCCCATTTTGGCTTTTGCCACTCAAGTTATTCAGCGTACCGCAGTGATGATTGCCAAATGGCAGCTGATTGGTTTTGCACATGGCGTGATGAATACTGACAATCTGAATATTACCGGTTCAACTTTGGACTTCGGCCCTTATGGCTTTATGGAGCGCTTCCGTCCAAACTGGATCAACAACCATTCGGACTACCAAGGCCGCTATACCTATCAACAGCAGCCAAGTATCGGGCATTGGAATTTATGGCAATGGCTGAATAATCTCGTTCCGCTCTGCCCTTCAGATTATGACAAAGAACAGTGGAAAGACGATCTAGCCAAATGCTTAGAGCATTTTGAACTGACCTTCTTGGAACATTATAAATTGGGCTTAGCTCAGAAAATGGGCCTGCCGAGTTTTCATAAAGGCAGCTTCGACTGCGCTATGGCCTTTTTGCGTATTCTACAAAGTGAGCAACTGGATTACACACAAAGCTTTATCCGTCTGCAAAATCATGAATATGAAGCCATTAAAGATGACTGCTTAGACCGCCGCGCCTTTGAAGGTTTCTTGGCACAATATGAAAGCATCCGTGGGCATCAGGACACCCATGCTTTAGATGCTGAAATGGCACAAGCCAACCCGCAATATATCTTGCGCAACCATATGGTTCAAAAGGCGATTGAACTTGCTGAACGTAATGATTTTTCTGAAGTAGAGCGTTTGTTTACATTGCTCAGTCGGCCCTTTAGCAAACAGCCTGAACTGGAAACAACAGAAGATTTAGGACCTTTACCAAGTGATGTGCCTGAAGTGATGGTTAGCTGCTCGTCTTAAACATTTATCCACAAATCCACATTTCACTCGGGTCATAATTGTGGATAATTTAAACATTATCCACAATTCAGAAATCGATGGACTGTGAAAGCACTTCATCCTCTAAAAAATAATGACAAGAAAAAATATCACGATCTTAAGTTTCGCTACCCTCTTCTGTATTGCGGTAGCCTACTTTGCCTATCAAAAATTTGAAAAATATCTACCTACACCTGCCAATGCACTGGTCTTTCCACCTGAATTAAGTGATTTGCAAATTCAAAAAATTCGCAAAGAAACGCCGATCGACAATATTCAGGTACATAAAGCTCAGCGTTATTTGGAATTAAAACATCAGGATCAAGTCATTCGGCGTTACCCGATGCGTCTGGGTTTTCAACCGCTAGGACATAAAGTTCAAGAAGGTGATGGCAAAACGCCTGAAGGCAGCTATATGATTGATTGGCGCAATCCGCAAAGTTCATTTTATAAGTCTTTGCATATCTCTTACCCCAATGCGACCGATAAACAGAAAGCTAAAGATTTAGGGGTTTCTGCAGGCGGAGATATTATGATTCATGGTTCTGCGACCAGTTTACAAATGAAAGCTGCACCACAACTGATGACTTATTTCCCACAAAAAGATTGGACTTGGGGCTGTATTGCAGTGCGCAATATTGATATGGATGAAATTTGGCAATTGGTAAATAATGATACCGTTATTCATATTCATCCTTAGGCTTTAACGTTCAAGCTTATTTTTAGGTTATCCCCTATGATTGCATTACACGCTGTAGCTGCTAAGACGGCCTTAGCCCTGCCTGAAACTACATGCAGCCAGCCTTTTGGTGAAGGCTGTGATGTGTTTAAGGTGATGGATAAGGTTTTTATGCTGAGTTTTCATTTAGAAGGCAAAGCAGCTATCAATCTAAAAGTGCTGCCTGATAATGGCACGATGCTGAAGGATATTTATCCTTTTATTCGTGCGGGCTGGCATATGAATAAACAGCATTGGATTTCTGTTTTTACAGATGACGCATTGGAAGAAGAACTGCTGCAAGATTTGGTACTGAATTCTTATGAATTGGTGGTGTCGAAGCTAAATAAGGGACTGCGGCAAAGGATTGAGTTGCTGAGAAGTGTTTAGATTACACTTCTCTTACGATCTGGTTGATTTTGCGAATTTCAAATAATCACCATTATGTTAAATGAAACTAAAATCAGTTACTTTCTTGAGACGGTGGAGCAGAGTTCCATGTGCCTAATAAGCGCCAAATTGCACTATCTATTTCTTGCCATCTATCCCAATTATTCAAGTTCATTTCCCATTGAACCCAGATACCTCCATATTTATTGGGCTCATAACTTTCTCCTCGAATTTGAATAAATCGATTATCTGCCGTATTTTCTAAAGCAATTACATCTAATAAAATACCGGTAACATCATATTTTTTGGATTTTCCATAACAACCATAGAAATTATCAGCTACTTTTTTTTTGTAACAGGTCAAACCATATTTTTCAAATTTTGAATTTTCTTTAAAAAATTCTTTTCGTTGCGAAAATGTCTTATAGGTATCTAAATTTTGCTTTCGCATATCCATGGTAAGACCTTCTATCCGAACTCTCACTTGATCATCATGATCAGGTAAATAACCATCGGTTGCTTGAAAATCCGAATTGCTTAATTTTAAATCAAACTGTAATTGTCGATTCGAATCAGGCATAGGCAAACTGTTCGCTTCTCCTTGCATAATTGTTGGAAATTTTTCAGGAACATAATTTATGGGAAATTGCCCTAAATAATGTTCTCGAGCGGGTCTATAAAACTCATAATCAAATTGATCTGGTATATGTTTTCTGCGTGGTCCAAGTTTAGCTTTTACAATAAGTTGTGGATTTTGTTTCCATGTCACTATTTCCCCCTCTTGAGGAATATCCTTTGATGTACACCCAATAAGTAACAGTGCATACATGGAAAGAATCCAATATCCTTTTATTAGCATTATTTGACTCTTATAAATATTAAGATTCCAAAAAATTAGAATAGTTAAATTTTCCTAAAATTAACATAATACACGTTATACGAAATTCTTTTGTAAGCCCAAAGTAGAAATGTCCGGTTTCTCCAAAGTAAAAATGTCCGCTTTTAGAATATGCACTAGAGCGGTCTTTATATGAATGTTCTCTCAATTTTCGTACTTTGTTAGAACTTTTCAAAATCATTCTTTAGTAACAGTGAACAAAGGCTCGTCCCTAAGCCTTCATGGTATTAAACCTTCTTCGATTGCATCACTTTAAACAGCACAAACAGCAATAATATCCATAGCGGCTGCATCAGCACCGACAACATAAAACCCTGATTCCACATGATGTACAAAATCATCAGCATGAATGCTAATACAACGTAATTAGTGAACGGCGCAAATAAAGCAGGAAACTTAGTTTGTATGCCCTGCTGCTGCATCGCTTTTCTAAACTTCAGGTGAATCAAGCTGATTAACATCCAATTCAGTACCGCAGCACTCACCACGATATAAATCAAATAGCTCAATGCTTTTTCAGGCAAGAAATAATTCAGCAGCACACAGCCAAAAATCAACAAAGCTGAAAATAAAACCGCAGCAATCGGTGTCCCGTGCTTATTCACCTGTTTAAAGGCTTTTGGCGCATTGCCCTGTTCTGCCAAACCGAGCAGCATGCGGCTATTGGCATACATGCCGCTATTACAGACCGAAACGGATGCAGTCAAAATAATAAAGTTCAGCAAATGTGCCGCCCAATCAATCCCCATCTGATTAAAAATCATCACAAAAGGACTATGATCCAAACCGCCAAGTTTCAACTGATTCCACGGCACCAGCGACAGCAGTACCGCCAAGGAACAGATATAAAATAAGAACACGCGGATCACGGTCTGATTCACCGCTTTCGGGATATTTTGATCAGGATTTTCAGTTTCAGCCGCCGCCATGCTGATTAATTCAATGCCGCCAAAAGCAAACATCATAAAGGCTAGCATGTAGAATAAGCCTTCAAAACCGTGCGGGAAGAAGCCGCCATGTACCCATAAATTACTAATCGAAGCGGTAGAGTCTGCGCCAGCTGTAAGTAGCAGATATATACCAAAAATAATCATGGCAACAATCGCCACAACTTTAATCATCGACAGCCAAAATTCAGATTCTGCATACAGTTTGACATTGGCTAAATTGGCTAGCGTAATCACAGCAAAAAACACCAAAACTGAAACCCAAGCAGGCACATGCGGCCACCAGTAATTGACATATTTGCCTATCGCGGTCAGCTCGGTCATCACTACTAAAATATACAGAATCCAGTAGTTCCAGCCCGTTAAAAAGCCCGCAAATTTGCCCCAATACTTAAAAGCAAAATGACTGAATGAACCTGTGACTGGCTCTTGCACGATCATCTCGCCCAGCTGGCGCATAATCAGAAAAGCAATCAAACCACCAATCAAATAGCCCAGAATTATCGATGGTCCAGCCGACTCAATAATATGCGCAGAGCCTAAAAATAGCCCTGTCCCGATTGCGCCACCCATTGCAATCAGCTGAATATGGCGGTTCTTTAATCGGCGCTGCAGTTGAGGCATTTCGCTGCTCACAACACGTCTCATCTTATAAAAAAGTGGATTGTAGCCTGTGCAGCTCTTTGCAGCCAAATATTCGCAGTTTATTTCTGTATGAATCATTATGGAATACAGCGTGTGAGCTGCATTACTCCATAGCACTTGGTAATTTATAGTGCTTGACAATACAGGCCATATGATTCCATTACAACATCCGAAATCTTTAGCCGCCAGTGTGCTGAAGTGGCTGAATATATTGCCCTTTCAAATATAAACAGCTCTCAATTGAGAGCTGTTTTTAGCATTCACCACGCTTGATGGTTGATTGATCGCGAATGCAGTACGCCTAAACCTATTCTAACCATTCATACTGCGGCACCATGTAAATCGTTATTTACGCTGTGGAACATCCGCCCAACGTGCATAACTATTCGTGCTTTTCAGCACAGCGCCCGCTTGTTTTGCAGCGACGCCAGTATAGTCCTGAGAGAAACTATCTGAATTTTCATCAAAACTCGCTCCATCAAATAATGGGAAAGTTCCGGCTTTTTTCTGAATCACCACATCATCAATCATCCATCCGCGGAAACCGTTATAAAGTTGATCGACCGTTTTGAATTGGAATTTCAGTTGAACATTGGCCTTGCCTGCATATTCATCCAATGAAATTGCTTCTTGCTGAACAGCAGCCGGCGCGAGGTTAAAGCCTAAATTACTGTATGGAATCGGCGCGCGCTCATATGCAGAGGACGGATCTGCCAGCGGGTTTAATCGAGCCAAGGTCTTAAAGCTGTTGCCACCGTCGGTAGAAACTAAAATATTCATCAAATCGAACCCTTGATTATTTGGATTGACCGACTCAATTTCCCACCATGTTTTAAAGCTTAAACTCAAAGGCGCTTGATACTGGCTTAGATTAATGGCAGGTGAGATTAACTCACCCATATTATGGGTATTAGATGTTCCGCCATCAAACTCTGGAGCCAAAGATGAATCACTTAAAGCGCCAATAAAGTTGCCATTTACTTTGTCGCCATACCAATATGCCGTATTACCTTGCAGTGGCTCAGGTACCTTGCCTTGACTTTGGTCATTCGGCGCTAAGCGTACACGCTGATTCACTTGATTATTACGGATGTTGTGACCTTTGTTTAGCAACTGCCAATCAACATTGGCCACACTTGGCTGCGACCTTGTCCATGCATTGCGGGTTGCAGAGTCTACTTCAAAAGTTTCACGCCATACCACATCTGCAGATGCTGTTTCGGGCAGCACTTCAAATTGATAGCCCGATGCAGAAGAAGCAATGACCGTAACTTTTTTCGTAATAGCATTAATTCCTGCACCGTTAATGGTGAGCGTGGCATTTTTCAATGCTTCAAGCAGCGCACTGGATACATTAAATGAAAGCGTGAAATATCCATTGGCATCAGTCAAAGCACTAACAAATGCGCCATTGGTCGCTGTACCGCCAGACAATGACACTTGCGCATTCGCCAAAGGCTTCCCTTTAAAAATCACTTGACCAGACAATGTTCCGACCACTGCATCATTGACTGGTGCATCACTTAGTGTCTGACAGTCTTGGTCTAAGCAGTTGAGAACCACATTCAACACAATGCTCTTATTGGTATTTTTAGGATGGATCAAGAATGCCGAAACTGCAGACTGTCCATTTTTAGTGACCAAAACATAATATGTGCCTGCAGCCAATTTAGGCAGTTTAACGATGCCTTGGGCATTGGCAAGATAACTTTGACCTTTAAAATGAGCCTCTGTCGGTAAACTATTGATCGGTGGAAATAGCTGCTCAGAATCATCCGCTGTGATTGTATTTGTTGCTATTTTCAGACTGCCTGCTTGTACTTTTTGCCATTCTTCATCACTTAAAATCTGAATCGACGCAGCATTTAAAGCAAGATTATTCACATCTAATAAAGTCAGCTCTTCTACGCTTTTTTGAACCATAGCATCGGCAACTGCCTCTGGCGGTACACTCCCTGTCTCGTCACGATCATTACCGCCACACGCCGTTAAACCCAAGACACCTGTGACCATTATTATTTTTGCAAATGCGCTATTTTTCATCTGTTCTGCCCTCTGGCTTTTCCATTTTTAAAAATTGTTATCTCAACATTGAACTCTACCAGCCCAAACATACTGGTGAATATTCCAGCAAAATAATAACCAATTTTCATTAAATGCGCAAATTTCGCATTTTTATGTGATTTTTATCATTCATCCAATTGCCATTGTTTTGCTGTTAAGGGATGCCCATTCCTTCAAAAATGGAATACTAATAAATATCTAATACTGATAAAAACTTTAAAAAATAAAAAATTTACGATATAAATAAAAAAGGTTATAGATAAATTCAAACTTATCCATAACCGAACAATTTAAATTCCATTATGACAATGCAAAGCTTTTTTTAATACATATCAATACGGTTAAATAAAACAACTGCTTAAAACTTTACACATTCTAAAGAAGCTAATCTGTTTACAGTCGCTGGTCCAACAGCACTTACCATAGATATTGCGCATATATTTGCGCGCCCATACGTTTTGCTTGGTTGGTATTGAATGAATCTGCTATGTATTTAAAACCAAAGTTTTCATGTTTGACGGAAAGGCCAAACGAATTGGTTTGGGGTTCAAAATGGATTCCCCACATTAGCCCTGTATTCCAATATGCATTGAGCTGCCAAAGACTTATATACTCATTTGAGATTGAACTGAGTCCTAAACTCCAAGCCTGCTCTGAGTCATAATTTAAATCCGAATAAATTTTAAATGGCAGCTTTTGCGCATAGGTCTTATCTTTATCAAACTCTCCCTGAATATCAAACCGTGGACGCTTATCTTGATCATAGCTGATGTTATATCGTGTGTATGGAGCATCTTGCCAATATAAATATGCCAATGCATCCTGAATATTAATTTTTAAATTCCAATTTTTTGCAATAGCACCTCTTAAAGTCGCATCTAGGGCATAGCCATACCCGCTATGCGCCTGCTCATTCCAGCCCATTTTATCTTCTTTCAAAGCAGGATGATCATAACTGTAATCTATGCTCCCATTCAGCCATTTGACGCGGTCCATAAGTTCTTGCTGATCTGTCGTTACCCCTAGCGCATTAATATGACCATCAATATAATGACGCCCAATTAACGCGGTTATACCCGTTTCTAAATTCCAATTCGAACTAATGGGCCATGTATAGGCAGCCCGAGACCCAACAGTATCAATATGCTGTGCTTCAAGCCTCAAGTCATACGTTGAGTTTGCATCGATAGGCAGTTCATTCTGTATTTGATAATAAAGCTTTGCTGTATCCTCACTGAAATTGAGCGCATAGTCATATCGCCAGATCCAGCTAAAATCCCAATTACCCTGCTTTACGCCCAATTGCATTAAACCATGAGCAAATGCATTTTTTCCTGATTTAAACTTAGAATCATCCCAATCATCTGTAAATGCATGAATCGCTAACGGTTCACTATAAACATCTGCTTGCACTTGATAATAGATAGCCTCTTGTGCATAGCTATAAAACGGGAGCGATAATCCCAATAATACTAATTTTTTTTTCAACATAGAAAAAAGGGGGAACATCGTTACCCCCTCTCCTTAATTCATTATTATGGTGCAATCATTAGCACAGTGTTATCGGTAAATTTCGCAGAATAAATGCTATTCGATACTCTATTGATCGTACCGTAGCTAACAGTACCGACTTTAATATCAGCAGAACTGAATTGATCTAAATCTGGAATTTCTACAAATGCACCATTCGCATGAGATACTCTTGACCAGATAATTGGAGATTGCGCGATCAGATTGTCAGTTTTTACATCTATATTTAATGTATTTTGATCAACTGTAACTTTAAGATTTGCTATCCCTTTTTGGTAATCATTCCTTTTAGCGTTAAGCAGTAAACTGAATGGCTTCACAGCAGCCCCCCCACCTTTTACGTTACCAGAGAGATTAACTGTCAAATCTGCATTAATAAATGCAGCCGCAGATTCGCCTTGGGTAATATCAAAGGTTTTAGTCAGATCATTTTTTAGCTTAATATTTGCATCTAAGCCTAAGTTTTCTGCTCCGCTTAAAGCCTCACCTTTCAAAATAATTTCATATGGAATAATTTGATTAAATGTTTCAGTACCATTTTTGAATTTAACTCGAGCAGCTTTGCTTGAAAGTTCAGTTAAATTCAGCTTCGCGTTCTGAGTTGTTAACAAAACATTTAAAAATTTAAAAATTTAAATTGTGCCGTAACCGGAGCATTTTCACTTTCTGAGTCTTCCAGCTTGATATCTGTATCATAAACAACTTGAGCGGTACTGTTGCTATTAAACCCTAAGCTTGATTCTAATCCATCCGCATTTTTAGCTGTGATTTTACCGCCTGAAACTATTTTAAAATCATGCTGTTTTGCAGATGCTGTGAATGGCGCATCCAACTTTAAATTGCTTACAGTAATCAAAACCGCATCGCTAAAAACATCTTTTCCAGTAAAAGTACTGCTATCCCATATATAGTCCATCCAATATTTAGCCGATACACTTCCATTAACAGAAACTGAAGTCGGTGTTACGCTGATTTTAAGACCATTTTTGCTCAAAATATAATCTGGATAATATATCCCCCCATAGGTCGCATCATCCTCTAAAAGTGCCTCTAATTCTGCAGCGGTATAGTCTTTTGTGGAACCTTGAGCATCTTTCTGCGCCAATGAAGCTAAAGTAATGATGAGATCAGAAGCATTACTAATATCATTTCCTGCATTACTTACAGCATCAAATGCAGGCTCATACTGAGACTGCAAACCTTTAAAACTGTCAAAATAGGCAATAATATTGTTCGTAGTTTTGATTAATACTTTAGCTTTCTCTAAATCTGTTGCTGGATTTGATGGGTTAGCTGTTTCCCCATTTGAACCGCCATTATCTGAAGTCCCACCGCTACTAGAAGACCCGCCGCCACCACCGCCACATGCAGTTAAAATTACAGAACAGCTTATTGCTAATAAGGTTTTTTTAAAATCATTATGTTTTTCCCTCTTAAAAATACAAATAAAAAAGCCTTTAAAAATTAAAGGCTTTTAAAAAAAGATTCAAGAACAAAAAGTAACATTAATCCTCTGGATATTCAAAACGGTAGCCGACGCCATACACAGCTTGAATCCACTCATGACGGTTGCCAGTTTCCGCTGCATCTGAAATCTTACGACGTAAATTTTTAATATGACTATCAATCACACGGTCAGCCACTTCAAAACTGTCTGGGTTAATATGATCAAGCAATTGCGCACGTGAATACACCTGCCCTACATGCTCTAAAAACAACTCAAGTAAACGAAACTCAGTTGGCGTTAAGCTCAACGCTTTTTGTTGATACCAAATACGTTGCTGTGCTTTGTCCATACGGAATAAATCATTCACCTCTGGCTCTGCTTTACGTTCTAAACGACGTAATACCGCTTGCACACGTGCCACCAACTCTTTCGGACTAAACGGTTTGCAGACATAATCGTCAGCACCCATATTGAGCCCCAATACACGGTCAATTTCTTCAGTGCGTGCAGTCACCATAATAATTGGCAGATCAGACTGCTCACGGACTTTACGGCAAATGGTTAAGCCATCCATACGTGGCACCATCAGGTCCAAAATCATTAGACTCGGCTTACGCTGCGTGAAGCTCTCATAGGCTTCTTGACCATCATGAAACATGCTGACTTCAAAGCCTGCAGCCTCTAGATAATCACGCACTAGCTGTGCAAGTTCCACTTCATCTTCAACCAACATGATATGTTTCATGCATGCTTCCTTTTAATGTTTCATCTGTTTGGGAAATGTCAATTTGCAACGCAAACCGCCCAATGGAGAATGATCAAAACTCAATTCTCCGCCCAATGCTCTAGCTATTTTTACGGATAACGCCAATCCTAATCCTGTACCACCAGTTGCACGCGTACGTGAATCATCCACACGATAGAAACGCTCACCTAAACGTGCCAACTGTTCATCAGTTAAACCAAATGGGCTGTCATCGACATACACGGTCCACTGGGTTTCATCTTGCTCAGTATGAACATGCACTTCACCACCAGCTTCCGTATAACGAATACTGTTACCCAATAAGTTGACCATAATCTGTTTAAAACGGTCTATATCTAATTGTAATGAAGTGCCATCGCCCGTTGCGGTAATTTTCAAATCGGCTTGTTCAAACTTCGGTTTAAAGCTTTCAACCTCCTGCACAATGACATCCCACGGATTGAGCGTGGTCAAATAACAATTCAGTTGCTGTGCATCGGCTTGCGCCAAATCCGCCAAATCTTTGGTCAATTTTTTCAAACTACTCACTTGATTGAGCATTGAGGCAAAATGCTCTGGCGTTGGCTTACGAATACCGTCCTGCATCGCCTCAATTTGAGCCTGCAACACCGCCAATGGGGTTTTTAATTCATGTGAAGTATCGGCCACCCATTGACGACGTGACGTTTCATGCTGATCGAGAATCACAGCCAACTGGTTCAATTCATTCGATAAATCACCAAGCTCATCATTACGGTTCACCGCGACTTGATGTTGATAATTGCCCTTTGTTAACTCACGTGTTCCCATTAACAAACGCTGAATCGGTTTTTTAAAGTAGGTCGCCAATAACAGTGCAGCAATTAAACTTGCAATAAATGTCAGCACATAAACCAATAACAAATAACGTTTTTGCTTACTAAAGAAGTTAATACTGATCGCATCATCTTGCTCGAGTACAGGTTTGAGCCCCAAATACCCCACGATTTGATTATTTACCATAATCGGACGATAAGAAATCTGTTCATCTGTCGGCTCACCCACCACAAATTGGCGCTGTGCATCATATAAAGATAAACGTGAACTCAAGCCCAAGCGGTCAGGCATTTGAATAAACTGTTTTTTACCACCATTGTTGGTATTGTTTTGAGAGGATTGACCGGCATCTTTATCTTTTTCATCCGCATTCGACTCTTTGGGGCGGAACACATTTTGATTCGCGCTTAAAGGAAATTTTAAACCTTCAAAGGGTTGAAACTCAGACGGTAAGTTTTGTTCAAGCCATTTTAGCTCTTCAGTTTTTTGTTCTGCCGTTTGCTGTGGTGTCGCCAACATCGACGTTGCATTCAAACTATGATCTTGGAAATAGCGCTGCTGCAATGCAATGTCATATTGACGACGTAGCCACCACCGAGAGAGACGATCATAGTCATCGGGTGCTGCCTGCCCTTCAATTTGCAGAATCTGTGCCTGAATCGCATTGCCCCAATCATGATAGACCGTATACACATCGGCTAAATTTTCAATGACATGGTCAAGCTTTTGCATCTCGACATCGGCCACATATTTGGTGAAATTACGCTGCATATTCCAATGCAAAACGCCAAGACTTACCGTTGTGATGACGAGCGTCGTCAACAGCACAGTCAGAAACAAGCGTAGGGCAATCGGGATACGACGTATTTTCAAAAGAGAACTCTCATTTTTCTTCTATATTCATTATTGTAGCGAACACGCAACTAAAAAACTCTCCATTGTTTCTACATCTTTATTATTTAATCTTTAACCATTGAAAAAATATCTAATCTGGTGGGGTATAGACTATGAAACACATGACCAAAATGGCTTTAATCGGTGCAAGCGTATTGAGCATGGGTGCATTAACTGCCTGTCAATCGACAACCGCACCAAAAGATAACGATCATGGCCGCATGATGAAACAACATCATGGTGATCAAGATCGTCGTATGTCACCTGAGCAACGTGAACATTTTAAACAAATGCGTGCCGAGCAACGTCAAGTGTTTGCTGATATGCAAAAAGCCTGCGATGGTAAGGCTACAGGTTCAACAGTTCAAGTAAAAGCTGGCGATAAAAATATTGATGGTACATGTACCATGGTGTTCAAAGCAGACCGTCAAGACATGAAAAAAGCACGTGGTGAACACAAACCAATGCGCGGTGAACATCATCCAATGCGTGGCGACATGCGTGGTCAGATGCAACGCGGTGAGCCACTGACTGATGCAAAACGTGCAGAACTGACTAAAAAGTTTGATCAACGTTTAGCAGAACGCCAAACGAAGCAACAAGCGATTATGAAAGCATGCCAAGGTAAGACTGATGGTAGCGCAGTTGCCATTAAAGTTGGCGAACAGCAAATCAATGGTAAATGTGAAGTTCGCTTCCAACCTAAAGCCCCTGTTGCCCCGACGCCAGCCCCAGTAAAATAATCCAAACTTAGATCGCAATATCATTGTGTAAAAAAGGCACTCCCATGAGTGCCTTTTTTATTGGACATATCTTTTTACGCTTTTTGACTATTTGTGTCATTCATTTTCATCTAAAAGCGTTTACACTCAATGCACTTAGCTTTTTCAAGGGATATTTCTTTGACTTTACAGTCACCAACAAATCACCCTGAAATGCTTGTACCCAATAAGAAGATGTTGCACGATTAGAACCATTCCAATACGTGTCATTGAAGACACGTTCAAATGTTATTTAGGATTACTAACGCTGGTAGAAACCAGTATTGAGGAAAACGATATGCCACAATACAAAGCGCCCTTACGTGATATGCAATTTGTTCTGCATGAACTTTTAAAAGCAGAAGATCACTATGCACAACTGCCTGCATTTTCTGACACCGTAAGTCGTGAGTTGGTTGACCAATATCTAGAAGCTGCTGCTGACTTCTGTGAAAATGAACTTTCTCCTCTTAACCAAGTCGGCGACCGTGAAGGTTGTACTTGGAATGATGGCGTTGTAACAACACCAACTGGTTTTAAAGAAGCGTATCAAAAATATATCGAACTCGGTTTCCCATCTTTATCTGCTGAAGAACAATACGGCGGTCAAGGCTTACCGGTTTCTTTAGGCAACATCATTTCAGAAATGGTGGGTACGTCGAACTGGGCATGGGGTATGTACCCTGGTCTATCTCATGGTGCTGTCCGTACATTAGAACATCACGGTTCTCAAGAGCAAAAAGACACTTACCTTCCTAAACTTGTTTCAGGTGAATGGACTGGTACGATGTGCTTAACAGAATCTCATGCAGGTTCTGACTTAGGTATTATCCGCTCTAAAGCTGAACCACAAGCAGACGGTAGCTATGCAATTTCTGGCGAGAAAATCTTTATCTCTGCTGGTGAACACGACATGGCTGAAAATATCATCCATATCGTCCTTGCTCGTCTTCCAGGTGCACCAAAAGGCACGAAAGGTATTTCATTATTCATCGTACCTAAATTCAATGTAAATGCTGATGGCTCAATTGGTGAGCGCAATGCGGTACGTTGTGGTTCGATTGAACACAAAATGGGTATCCATGGTAACGCGACTTGTGTCATCAACTTTGATAACGCAAAAGGCTTCTTGATTGGCCCTGAAAACCGCGGTCTAAACTGCATGTTCACATTCATGAACACTGCACGTATCGGTACTGCTGTACAAGGTCTTTCAGCTTCTGAAGGCGCTTTCCAAGGTGCACTTGCTTACGCAAAAGACCGTTTGGCAATGCGTTCACTTTCAGGCCCTAAAGCACCTGAAAAAGAAGCAGATCCAATTATCGTTCACCCTGCAGTACGCAACATGCTGCTTACGCAAAAATCATTTGCTGAAGCTGGTCGTGCTCTGGTTTACTTATTGTCTTTCCATGCCGATATCGTGGAACAAGGTGCAACTGAAGAAGAACGTAAGTTCTCTGACAATATCTTGTCATTATTAACTCCAATTGCTAAAGCATTCTTGACTGAAACAGGTTCTGAATCTGCAAAACACGGTGTTCAAGTATTTGGTGGCCACGGCTTCATTTCTGAACATGGTATGGAACAAATTGTACGTGATACACGTATTTCATGCTTGTACGAAGGTACGACTGAAATTCAAGCAATTGACTTGTTAGGCCGTAAAGTATTGGGTACTCAAGGTGCAATGTTGAAAGACTTCACCAAGATCATCCATAAATTTGTTGAAGCTAACAAAGACAACGCTGCCATGAAAGAATTTGTTGAGCCGCTTGCTGCGCTAAACAAAGAATGGGGCGACTTAACCATGCAGATTGGTATGAAAGCAATGCAAAACCCTGAAGAAGTAGGTGCTGCTGCAGTCGATTACCTCTACTTCTCTGGTTATGTAACGCTTGCTTATTTATGGGCTCGCATGGCACTAGTTGCACAAGAAACTTTAGCTGCAGGAACAACAGATGTTGATTTCTACAATGCAAAAGTAACGACTGCTCGCTTCTACTTCAAGAAAATCTTACCACGCGTTCGCTCTCATGTAGAAGTGATTGCAGGTGGCCTAGATCCTCTTATGGCATTGGATGCAGAACACTTTGCATTCTAATGTGAATATCTAAAACATATTCAAAAAATTGTACTCGTGAGTGCAGAAATAGAGAAAGGACGGTCATAGCATTGGCAGTCCTTTTTCTTTATAAATAGTCCCATAATTTTACTTTGGTCAATTTTCTCCACGCTTTGTGTCGATACAAATTGCCCCAAGTCCATAGATTCAAACAATAAACAGGTGAACGAACATGCCAATTTATAATGCGCCGCTTGCAGATATGAAATTCATCTTAAATGATGTTTTTAAAGCAGAACAATTCTGGCAAAACAACGAAAATCTTGCTCACGTTGATGCTGCAACTGCAGAAGCCATTCTTGAAGAAATGGCAAAATTTGCGCAAAACGTCACTCATCCTTTAAACCGCACAGGTGATGAAGAAGGCGCAACCTATAGTAATGGCAATGTCACGACTCCTGCTGGTTTCAAAGAAGCATTTAAACAATATGCAGAAGGCGGCTGGATTGGTCTAGGCGCAGATGAAGAATGGGGCGGTCAAGGCATGCCGAAAATGCTGACTGTTCTGTCTGATGAAATGCTGTTTGCAACCAACCCATCCTTCATGCTCTACCCGCTTCTTTCTGTAGGTGCAGGCATGGCATTAAACAGCTATGCATCACAAGAGCAAAAAGAAACTTATTTACCAAAAATGTACACAGGTGAATGGTCAGGCACCATGTGCTTAACTGAACCGCATGCAGGTACAGACTTAGGCATTATCAAAACTAAAGCTGAACGTAATGAAGACGGTACTTATAACATCACAGGTACTAAAATCTTCATCACTGGCGGTGACCACGACCTTTCTGAAAATATCATCCACTTAGTTTTAGCGAAAACGCCTGATGCGCCTGCGGGCTCACGCGGAATTTCACTATTCATCGTACCTAAATTCTTGGTGAATGCAGATGGTTCATTGGGTGAGCGTAATGCTGTAGGCCCTGGTTCTATTGAACATAAAATGGGGATCAAAGCGTCTGCAACATGTGTGATGAACTTTGATGGCGCGAAAGGCTACCTGGTTGGTAAAGAAAATGAAGGCCTTGCAGCGATGTTCGTCATGATGAACTACGAACGTCTGTCTATGGGTATTCAAGGCCTAGGTGCTTCTGAATTTGCTTATCAAAATGCAGCGCAATATGCGACTGATCGTTTACAAGGCCGTAGCGCTTCTGGCGTTCAATCGCCTGCAAAACCAGCAGACAGCATCCTTGTACACGGCGATGTACGTCGTATGTTGCTAAATGCACGTGCCAACAATGAAGCATCTCGTGCATTTGCAGTTTATGTCGGTCAACAACTGGACATTACCAAGTTCTCTACGGATCCAGAAGCAGTCAAAGCAGCCAATAACCGTGTTGCGCTGTTAACACCAATTGCAAAAGCGTATTTAACAGATACCGCTTTCCAAGCAACACTGGATGCGCAAATGGTATTTGGTGGTCATGGCTTTATTCGTGAATGGGGTATGGAACAATGTATCCGTGACCTGCGTATTGCACAGATTTACGAAGGAACCAACGGTGTTCAGTCTCAAGACTTAATTGGTCGTAAAACCATTAAGTGCAATGGTGAATTCATTGCTGAATATATCCAAGAAATCCGTGATTTTGCCAATAACTTAGATGCCAGCTTGAACTACATCAAAGATGCAACCTTAGATGCAGCAGCTGAAGTTGAAGCTGTAACTCAATATGTACTTGAAGCTGCTCGTGAAAACATTGAGTTCCCGAACTCAGCAGCCGTTGATTACCTACATGCTGTAGGCTTACTCAGCTTTGCCTATATGTTTGCCCGCATTGCAGATGCAGCAAAAGACAAAGATGGCGAGTTCTACCAAAACAAACTTGCACTAACCCTTTACTTCACGCAGCGTATTTTACCTGAATTGGCTTTACGCATTGCTAAAGTGAAAGCAGGTTCTGAAGTGATCATGAACTTCTCTGAAGATTACTTTACCAACCAAGCTTAATTAGTCGCACAAAATCAAAAATGCCCGATTTATCGGGCATTTTTTTATTCATTGTAGTGATAATATTTCCTGACTGACCTAGCCATTTCAGAATTCGCATTTTCCAAAGCTTTTGCCACATTCATCGCATCTACAGCACTTCGGTTTTGACTGACTTTAAATTTCCCGATCATCGACTGGATATCGACTTCAATCGCCACAATTTTCTCTAACTGTTCAGCAATAAAATCATTAGACGCATCGCCCATTTTCCACGGCACGGGTTGGCTAGCTTCATGTTGTCGAGTCAACCGAGCCAGAACCCCTCGTAAATATTTTTCATCGTCAACTTTACGAATTGTGCCTTTGACATGCACCACACGGTAATTCCATGTCGGTACAACGCGATGATGCTCCTGTTTTCCTTCATACCAGCTAGGCGAAATATATGCATCATCGGCATGAAAAATCACATAGGCGTGCGCTGACTGATTTAGCAATTCAAACATTGGATTGGTCTTGGCAATATGACCGCGCAATATACCCAATTCGCCTGACTCAGTGTCATATTCTAGTGGTAAATGATTCACTTCCAACTCACCATTGGGTGCCGTCAGTATTACTGTCGCCAAAGCATGCTTACGCATAAGATCAATCAGATCAAGGAGTTCATTCTGTTTAAAATGCGTTGGTTGATACATCGTCGCTTCATTCTTATAGGACAAAATTTAAGCTCAAACTTAACATTAAAAACTTTATTAAACCTAAAAATATTTTTGTCATATGCGCTTCATGTGCATGAAATTTGCTTGATATTTAATGACTTGTTCTTCGTTGAATATTCACGCAATTTACAAAGGAGGAATATATATGACACACCGTGATCCCAAAGTAGAAAAAATCGAAGCCCTCCTCGACCGACTTGGCAATCTTGCTGTAGAAGGTTTTCATTATCTTGCACTGTTTGTCATCGGCTGTATGATTTTATGGTCTGCGGGTCATACCATTTTTGAAATTATTACAGTTAAGCAATTCGCCACGATTGACGATATTTTATTATTGTTTATTTACCTCGAACTCGGTGCCATGGTTGGTATTTATTTTAAAACCAACCACATGCCTGTTCGCTTCCTGATTTATATTGCTATTACTGCCCTGACCCGTTTACTGATTTCGGACATTCAACACGACCATAAAGCAGATATGGGCTTGGTCATTACCACAGGTTCGATTCTAATTTTAGCAGTAGCCATTTTGATTGTGCGCTATGCCTCTTGGACTTACCCTTCGGTTATTCGAGATAAGCATTCCGAGAAGCCATTACCTGAAGGAAAAACCCCACGTCCGCAAGATGATGAATTGGCTTAAACACTAATTCGTTCCCTCTCCTTTTAGGAGACGAGTAGCACTGCTACGCAAGGGAGAGGTTATAAACCTTATCTATTTGGCACCAATACATAGCGACCATTTTCAAAAATCCAGTACATGCCACTTGGGGGTGCAGGTAAACCTAAACGCTGCCAATCACTAATAAAGGTATAGGTCGAACTCGAAATACTAGCGCTGGCAGGATCGCCATTAACCCAACTATAGCTCTGCGAATTTTGAGTAATCGTGGTCGGCGCATTGTATTGAATACTAATGCCACTTTGTGGATACTGCGGATAAGGTCGATTTGGATATTGCGGATAAACCGGCGGGCGACTTGGATAATGAGGATAATGTTGAGGATAATTCGGCGCATGCTGCGGATAGCCAGGCCGATTCATCGACGGTGGGCGGTGTTGTGGTTTTGATGTATCCACACCTTGGTAGTTTGCCCATTTGTTTTCCGCAAAAGTACTGGCCGAAGCACTGATCAGCATCACACCTGCAATCGCATAGAATAATGTGGTTTTCACTTAAGCTCTCCTCGACGGTTTATACGCTCAGTATAAATTCCATTGTAGGAGAAAAAATGAATAAAAATCCATCAAGTGCAAGAATTTGTTAATTTTCCGACCAAGCTGATCGTACCTTCAGGCTAGCCTGTTTTTGATTGGATTATGCTAAGATTGATTTTATTTCGTAGTGGATCAAATGCTGTGTCTGAATTAAGTTTTGACCGACTTCATCAATTTTTTTCGAAAGTACCAAGTATCCAAGAAGCCTTAATCGACTCCTACGGCACCGATGGTAAAACTGCTTGGTGGTTTAAATTTCAAATTAATGTAGATCACCCTTTAGCATGGCAAACTGTTCAAGAATTGGGCCATGTATTGAACTATATTTCTAAAAATGAACGCTTACCGACTCAATTTTTACCGGTTTCTCCGCCACCATATATGAATGGCGAAGCAAGACAATTCTTGTCTTGGGTGATTCAATGTAACCATGCTGACTTTCCTCCAGACGTAATTTGCGACTGGTTAGAAGCTCGTTTACCTCAACCGGTAGATGATGCCGATAAATGGAAAATCAAAACGGATATTAAAGAATTGGATCAAATGACAGATAAAGATTTAGATCAAATCGTTCCGCCGAATCCTGTACCGAAGAATTAATAATTGCTAAATACACCTCTCCCTAACCCTCTCCTGAAATGAGAGGGAATTCCTTCCCCCTTTGGGGGAAGGTTAGGATGAGGGAAAAATTAAAAAGTAGATATTCCGCTCCATTCCATAAAGCGATACAACACATATTTCAAGGTCGATTCATCTGCATATTTACTATAATCGACACTCATTTGTTTACCATCCAGATTTGACCAAGCCGTATTGAAGTACTGTGATGCATCTTTAAAAACTTGCGCATCTTTCAGACCAATCACGCGTAAATCCGTTTCTAAATTATAGTTTTTCAAGTTACGCGCCGTGAAATTTGCCGAACCTAAAATCATATCGGCTTGATAAGCAGTTCGTTTTAAAATCATCTTGCTATGGCACTGCTCACCATGGGTATTACACCAACGTACATCAATACCCGCATCATGTAATTCGGATGCTACAGGTCGATTTGGAATGCCATTTTTGGTACGACCAAAAGCATCTTTATTCGGATCGAGTAATACACGAACTTTCACGCCACGTTCATGCGCAGCAATGAGTGCCTTGGTAATTTTACGTTCTGACAAGTAGAACATAGCAATATCAATTTCAGTTCCAGCTTTCTTCGCACTATCAATTAAGTCGAGTGTGGCATCATAAATGGCTTTTTCAGTCAGCACTTGAACCTGTGGCTGAGTTTTCGCGGCTTCAACATCCTTAATCACCACAAATGGAATATTGGCTTTTGACATCATGCCTACGGCTTGCTCAGTCTTTAACAGATCAATCGCAGTCATGCCTTTGACGGTTAAGGCCACATTAGAATGTCGTGAGCTACCATCATGCGGATTCATAGAGGTGACTAAACCTTTCCAACCTTCAACGGTATCTACCACCAAGGTTTTACGATGATTGGCTTTAAAGTTGAAAAGATCCATATAACTGCGGATCGTCACCTTTTCGGTTCCCAATGGGTTCGGTAACCAGCCTTTTTCAGGATTATTGCCAATATCTTGACAACAGATATACCAAAAACCTGACCATGCTGGATTAGACGCACGAAGCGGCACCAAATTGGTTTCCATCAACTCAATGCCCCCTTGTCGTAATTGACGATAATGCTCGGGTTGAATGCCGCCATATACCGAATTGACAGGGTCAGTAATCACAAAAATTTCCACTTGAGGTGATACGCGACGCTTCAAAATCAGCGCATCGGTCAGCTCCTGTGTTAATTGTTCGTGTTTTAATTGAGAGTCGCCAACTTGCGGATTAAAGAGAAACATATCCAACACAATGGTCGACTGTGCTTCTTCAATCATTTTCAGCATTTCTTTAAAAATGCGATGTTCCTGTTGCTGCTTTCCTTGCACATCGATATAGGTTTCATCCACTAAAAAGTTCACTTCAGCATGGCGAAGTTTTCCCGTGTAGTTCAGCCCTTCAGGGAGTGGTTTTAGCGTGTGATAGGTTGCCGATGCCAAATAACCTAAAACCAATAAACCAATGACCACACCCACATAGCGACGACGTGACCAATTGAGCTTGTGATGTATTCGTTGAATGATGCGCATAAGAAAAAACCTAGTCTAATGCGCTCAGACTAGGTTTTATTCATTGATTTTTCAAGAGGATTTCTGTGACTTTACCTAGACTTACTTAGAAAAGTCTGTGCAAATTCAATTAGAAACCAAATTCAAGACCGACCGTAAAATTACGACCGACTTGAGGAATATTGGCAAGGAATGACGTGTGAGAATAAACATCTTCATCCAATAAATTATTGGCTTTGAAATAAACCCGATAATCATTTTGATCTTTCAACTGACCACTATAGGCTACACCCAAGTTCACCATGTTGTAGCCATCTGTTTCACGCTCAAATGCAGTGATTTTGTCTTGTTTGAATACATGTGAATATTCTGCAAGACCTGACCAACCATCGGCAAAGTCAACATCGACCTTGGTTCCTAAACGCCCTGCAGGCACACGTGGCGCATTTTCACCATCAATTTTGCCGCGAACATAATCACCAAAGACACTGAGTTTATACATATCATTGATGGCATAGCCTACTTGAGCTTCCGCGCCATAAAACTTAGCTTTGTCTTGGGTGTAATCAACTAAGCGGAAGTTTTCAAAATTATCTTTGGTTGCGGCATAAATGTAGTTGTCATACCAGTTGTGGTACACATGAACGTGATAATCCAACTGATCTTTTTCATAATGGAAACCTAATTCTAGATTATTGGATTTTTCAACATCTAGATTTTCATTCCCACGTTCATAGGTATTGGTCGCAAAATGCTTGCCATCTGCATACAGCTCTTGCGCCAATGGCAACCGCTCTTGATGAGAACCCACCAAGGACAATTTATAATTGGGTGCAAACGCCCAATTCACAGCACCTGAATAAGAGATGCCATAATCATCATAGTCTTTTTGTGCAGAATCGATTTGAATTTTCTGCTGATCTACACGGGCGCCCAGCTCGACATGAAAATCACCAAATTGTTTATGTTCTAAACCAAATACACTCCATTTTTGGGTTTTATTTGGGTTCATCAGTGACTCTTCACCACTGATATTGAGCTTTTGCTGATTGTATTGTGCGCCAATCACACCTTCCCAATCCGCAATCGGGTTATGCACCAACTCTAAACGACCATCATAGCCCTGACTTTTAAAGGTCGTTGCCGCTGTATCACCTTCAATTTCGTCATGTTGATAATCTGTATAACTTGCATGTGCACGGAGTTTTTGGAAGCCCGCAAACGGATTCGCAAGTTCGGTACGGAAATCATAACGTTCTGACTTTAAGTCGACCCATGGACCTGCTGCATCATGATCGTGATCATGTTCATCATGGGCTGAATGATCATGCTCATCGGTATGCCCATGGTTGTCATGACCATCACAATGTAAATGGTCATCATGTGGATGACAGCTTTCATATTCATGACTATGACCCGGCAGGCCATATTGGTCTTGTCGGTTGCTATAAGACAGTCCAGCAAAACCACGATCATGAATCCATGACGCGCCCACATTGACATTTTGCCCTTCTGCAAAAGTGTTGCCAACGCGGCGTTCTTTTTCTAATTCACCATCATGATCATGGAAATAATTGGGTGAAATATAGTCATTGGCTTTTCGTTTCGAGCCTTCTACACGGATGGCAAATTGCTCACCTAAAGCAGCCGTGACACCGGCACTCGCCAATTTTTCATCACTGCCTGAGTTATAACGAACCCCAACTTGCCCTTCATAACCTTTATCAGGAATCGCCGTTGGAATTTTCTGATCCGTCACATTGACCAAACCGCCAACTGTGCCTGCCGCGTATAACAGCGTTGATGGCCCACGGATCACTTCAATTTGTTTTGCCAAAATCGGATCAACCGTAACCGCATGGTCAGGAGATAAGGTCGAAACATCAGCAGTCTCTGAGGCATGTTCTAAGACTTTGACACGAGGACCATCTTGACCACGCAGCACAGGACGACTTGAACCTGCACCAAACTGATTTGAATATACACCCGGCTGTCCCGCTAGGGCATCACCAATTGTGACGCCACCTTGTGCAAGGGCCTTATGTTGAATGACATTATCGGCAACAGCAAAATCTGCCGCACTTTGGTTTAAAGGATGGACCTGAACATTAATAGCTTCGAGCTTTTGTACCTGTTGTTCTGGGTCATCGGCATAAAGGTTGGGTGCAATCACTGCAAAAATCGAAACAGTTATTAAATTCTTATGAAAAGACATGTTGGAGAGACTCAAATCAGGCTATTTTTGAATAATGTTATAATATAACATTTCATTCATTTTGCAATAAAAAACATTCTAATCTGCCCAAATCATATACACTCACCGATACCACATTGTATTTATTCATATATTTATTTTAGTTCAATGCCTTTTACCATATCCCATGCTGTACTTGCACCGCCCATTTCCAAATTAAGCGGAAATCGCCTGCCTATTGCAGCCCTCGCAATTGGTAGCATGGTGCCAGATTTATTCCGTTTATTTACCAATGCTGACTACAATGGATCCCATCAGTGGTCGGGGTTAATTGTTCCAAACTTAATCCTTGGTTTGCTGTTTTGTGTGCTGTGGTATGTGCTCTATCGCCCGATGTTATTTGCTTTTTTTGGTTTAAATAAGCCGCTGCATCTACAGAATTTCAATCAATGCTGTGGGTTTATCCTAAGCCTCATCCTCGCACTCATCATTGGAACTTCGACGCATATTGTTTGGGATGGCTTGACCCATGTTGACTTTCGTACCTTTGCATTTAAGGATCTATTGAGTCTACCGATTCAATTTTTTGGTCATTCATATCCCCTACATCGCGTGTTGCAAATTGGATTATCTGGCTTGGCACTCCCCGTTTTGGCATGGATGATTTATCGTCATCATCTTCACTATCGAAGTACTGTAAACGTCCCCACAACCATCAAAGTCTATGTATATGGTTTAGCGGCCCTGTCTCTAGCTGCGGGAATCGCAAGTTATTTTTATTTTGCTGACAGTATTTACTCAGATGCCTTTGTGCATGACCTGTATGCCTATGTCGGCAAAGCCATTAATTATTTTTTTCGTGCATTTTTGGCCACGTTTAGCCTTGGTAGTCTGATATTTCTGATCTTAAGCAAGAGCACTAACATTTTTTCTACGTCATCGGCTTAAGCCCTTCATTGAGCAAAAATTTGCTGTAAATTTGGCTGTTTTAGCAATAAGTCCTTGTGACAAAACAGCCAAAAAGAGGCATAATCCCCTATTCGAATAAAAGCGGTACGCTGTTTACGTATTCGCTGACCTTAACCCATATAGTTGGATTTCTAACGCTATGATGCGAACTCATTACTGCGGCTCACTTACTGAAGCCCAAATCGACCAAACCGTTACATTATGCGGTTGGGTTCACCGTCGCCGTGACCACGGTGGTGTAATCTTCCTTGACATGCGCGACCGTGATGGCCTTGTTCAAGTAGTGATTGACCCTGATACTCCTGAAGCTTTCGCGACTGCTGATAAATCACGTTCAGAATTCGTATTAAAAATTACAGGCCGTGTACGTCGTCGTTACGAAGGTACTGAAAACGCGAATATCGTGAGTGGTCAAATCGAAGTTTTAGGCAAAGAAATTGAAGTTCTTGCTGCGTCTGAAACTCCTCCATTCCCATTGAATGACGAAAATACCAATATTTCTGAAGAAGTACGTTTGAAATATCGTTTCCTCGATATTCGTCGTCCAGAAATGTTAGATCGTTTACGTTTCCGTTCTAAATTGACTAACCTAATTCGTAACTACTTCGAAGAAAATGGTTTCTTAGACGTGGAAACACCGATTTTGACTCGTGCGACTCCTGAAGGTGCGCGTGACTATTTAGTACCAAGTCGTGTTTCTAACGGTAGCTTCTACGCACTTCCACAATCTCCACAATTGTTCAAACAGTTGTTAATGGTTGGCGGTATCGATCGTTACTACCAAATTGCTAAATGTTTCCGTGATGAAGACTTACGTGCTGACCGTCAACCTGAATTCACACAAATCGACGTTGAAACATCGTTCATGAGTGACGATGACATCATGGATTTAATGGAACGTTTAACGGTTAAGATGTTCAAAGAACTTCTAAACGTTCAGTTCGACAAGTTCCCACGTATGACGTATGCAGATGCAATGCGTGACTATGCATCTGATAAACCTGACTTACGTATTCCTTTGAAACTTGTTGATGTTGCAGACATGATGCAAGACGTTGAGTTCAAAGTATTCGCAGGTCCTGCAAAAGATCCTAAAGGCCGTATTGTTGCGCTTCGCGTACCAGGTGCTGGCGCGCTTCCACGTAGCCAAATTGACGAATACACTAAATTCGTTGGCATTTATGGCGCGAAAGGCTTGGCTTACATCAAAGTCAACGAACTTGAAAAAGGTATTGAAGGTCTTCAATCTCCAATCGTTAAATTCATCGAGCCAATCGTGCTTGATCTATTGAAACGCGTTGGTGCTGAAAATGGCGACATCGTATTCTTTGGTGCGGACAAAGCGAAAATCGTAAATGATGCGATGGGTGCTTTACGTATCAAAGTCGGTCACGACATGAAACTTGCAACTTGCGAGTGGGCGCCACTTTGGGTTGTTGACTTCCCAATGTTCGAAGAAACTGATGACGGTAAATGGACGTCTGTTCATCACCCATTCACGCTGCCAAAATCAAGCGTTGAAGAAGTGAAGAACAACCCAGGTGCTGCACTTTCTGTTGCTTACGATATGGTATTGAACGGTACTGAAATCGGTGGTGGTTCATTACGTATCTTCAACCTAGAAATGCAAAAAGCGATCTTTGAAGCGCTTGGTATTTCTGAAGAAGAAGCAGAAGAGAAATTCAGCTTCTTGCTTAATGCCTTGAAATTCGGTGCGCCTCCTCACGGTGGTTTAGCATTCGGTCTTGACCGTTTAGTGATGTTGATGACTGGTGCATCTTCTATCCGTGACGTGATTGCATTCCCGAAAACTAAGACTGCGGAATGCCCTTTAACTCAAGCGCCTGCGCCAGTTGAAGCAACCCAATTGCGCGACCTAGGTATTCGCTTACGTGAAAAACCAAAAGCTGAAGAATCTAAATAATCTTACATTTTAAGATTTAGATTTTAAGTTTCAAAAAACCCTGCGCTATGCAGGGTTTTTTATGTCAACCTACAAAAGGTGGTAGAAAACCTACAAAACATAAATTAAAGATTTGATGTACTTTGCTAATATCAAAACGCTTCAAGTACGTTATGATGTTGAACTACATCCTTTGAGCAATGGACAGCTCAATTTTCCACTTCCGATTATTTTGTTTTTAGATTCAGATCTTTTTGTACTTTTCATTGAATAAGTCCGGTCTCTTGGCAAAATTTATTTTATTCCATGCTGTCAATTTTGAGACCTTGTGATCCATGTACTTTATATTCAAAATCATCGCGCTATTGCCACTTTGGCTGTTACAAAACTTGGCCTTGATGATCGCGTTTATTCTTAATCTATTTAATTCATCGATCAAACTTATCACTAGCATCAATATTCAACTGGCCTACCCAGATTTGTCAGAGACTGCGCAGAGACAGCTCATTAATCAAAGTATCCGCAGCCAATGCCTGACCTATATTGAATTTATTAAATGTTGGGGGATGCCGCCAAGTTATAGCCTGAGCTTACTGAAAAATATTTATGGTGAAAATATCCTCACGGAAGCACTTGCGAATAAAAAAGGTGTCATTGTTGTGGTTCCGCATTTTGGCTGTTGGGAACTACTCAATGCATGGCTGAACTTGTATACAGAACCGATGATTATGTATAAACCGAATAAAAATAAAGGGATCAATCGTTATCTGTTAGAAGCACGAGAGAAGTTTAATGCAACCTTAGTCCCGACAGATGAAACAGGGATCCGTGCCATTTTTAAACATTTAAAACAAGGCGGCCTAACGGTGATTTTACCAGACCATTTACCAAAGCCTTCAGGCGGCATTTATTCCAATTTTTTTGGGCAAAATACTTTATCGATCACACTTGTTTCAAAGCTTGCTGCAAAAACCCAATGCAATGTCATCGGCTTAAGTTGTATCCGACAACCCAACTTAAGGCACTTTGATGTGCATTGCCACCCCTTAGCAGACGAGATTTTATCTAAAGATTTACAATCGTCTGTCGACGCGCTGAACATCGCGATGCAAGACATCATTAACCAAGCACCAGAACAGTATATCTGGTCTTATAAACGCTTTCGGGTCTGCTTTGGCAACATCAATATGTACCGCAAATAAAGGCGATCTAAACAGAACTCAACCTTAAGATTTGTGTATCACGCGCTTGGATTAATCTTATTCAATTGAGATCGATTATCGACAGTGGCATAATAGCCTCAATTTCCACTTTAAGTGATTCTCCTATGGCTATGCGTCCTGAAGTCCGTCGTCGTGCAATCGTCTTGATTGTTTTTTCTGTCGTACAATGGTTGTTCATGCGCTACATTTTAGCCAATGAATTATTCAACTTAACCACCTATAACCGAATTGTTTTATTCTGTGTCAGCAGCCTTGCAGGTGCATTATTAATCTTTGTCGGTTTGATTTATATGGTGTTGAAGGGGAACAGCGAGAAGGATTCCTAATAACCCATAATAAGAGTTAAAAATAATAAAGTGCTTTTTTTTCCACATCTTTATTATTTTCATATTTACTCAACATCTCGTTCATCTGAATAGTATTAAGATTAGCAGAATACGTTTTTCCCTGAGGTCTATAGCTATGATCTACTGGTGTGGCATCTACTATACCTATTCGGAAATACTTTTTTTCAGCAATTTTTGGCCAAATAAAATCAAGACCATAACCCATTGGACTTTCTACAGGGAATGGTAAAATATCCCCATAAACTGTTCTATGTATAGAAAAAATTGGACCAATTTCAACAAAATTAGTAGCTCTACAAGTTACATTTTTTTGAGCAAGACATATTTTATGATCATGAAAACTGTAGAATGTTCGTGCTGGTTGTGCAATTTTTAATGCGAACTTTTCTACATATAGTAAATATAAGTCAATAAAGTCAGCTAAAATATGAATATCATCATCACTTATAATTAAATAATCATACTTTTGATAATCTATATTATTAAGCAAGTTTGTAAGTAGTTCAAACTTAGGAATTTTAGTTGAAGAATGCCCTATAGTTACATCTTGCATTTCTACTGGAATTGGATTTTCTCCTATCGCAAACCACTTTTGTTCAACGTTATGAAATTTGGAACTAGAAAATTGTTTTTTTAAAATGGCTGCTTGGTTAGCATAATCCGTCAGATAAATACCTATGAGTAAAACATTAAGACTAACAGGAACATTTATCAAAATATCTTTATTGGTAGAATATTTATGACCATATCTCTTAAATCTACTCCTTAGCCAAGGACGAAATAAAGAAACTATTTTTTTACTAAGACTCATTAGAACACCCATAATTTAGATTTAAGAAATGAAGTATGTTTAATATACAAATGAAAAATATTATTTATATTTATGATTAAAAATCTTAGCTAAGTTTTTACTCAAAAAACCACCAAAATTACTCGTTTTTAAATCTGCAGAGCAATCTCTTTCATGTTGAATTAAGCTCACACCTTTATTATCACCATATTTTTCTACGATAGGATGATCAAATAAATGTGTCATTAAAATTTGCGAAGTTGAGTCAAAATCATGTAAATAACTCCAATCATCTGCGCGGCGAATAGGCTCATGATAATGTAGTAGGGTTTCCGCCATTACACGATCCACAATGTAAGCCACTGTATAATTAACTCTATTATAAAAATGAGGCGAGACTTTCAATATACTTTGATTTAAAAATGTATAAGGTTGTATCTTTCCACGAACATTTCTACACACTTTCATCTGTATACCACCTAAACTAAATAATATATTAGCTGGTAAATTAATGCTTTTTACTGTCTTATAGATAATATCTTCATTTAAATCATCTGGAATGATGGCATCATCTTCTAGAATAAGAGCGTAATCTTCTTTAGAGTTTAAAAATCTTTTCAAAGCCTCTAAATGTGATAAAGTGCATCCCAATTCACCAGGCGTTAAAGGTTTTTCTCTTCCTTTTACAGCCATTTCGAAATATTCTTTAGTAGGAAGATCTGCCCCCTTAATACCTATAATTTCGTAATGAATTGCTTTATCTTGAAAGAAGGATTGGTTTAAAAAATTTTTTAACCGAGGTGACTCTTTGTGTTCAACACTAATTATAAATACTTTCAATTGCCGCTCCAAAAAAATTACGATTTCTTTAGTTGAATCTGTTCATAGTACAATTTTTCAGTCTTTGTACACATTTCTTCAAATTTCAAATTCAATTGTGCTTTTTCAAAAGCTGATTCAAATTTTGGTTGAAGTTGAGATTTTAAACCAATTTTTTTGTTGATTAATAACTTAAGTGCTTGTGCGTCATTGGGTCGGCAAACATATTCTTGATCTAAAAAATCCGTCACCATTCCAACATCTGTGGCAAATACAGGTACTTTTAATAGTAAAGCTTCAGCAAGTGTAATAGGTCCACCCTCATTCCTAGAAGAAATAATCATAACGTCAGAATTTGTTAATAATTGAGGTATATCTGATCTCAAACCCAACAATTTTACATTGTCCTGCAAAAAAAGCTCAGATATTTTTTTTTCCAAAATAGGCCGATCTCCCCCTTCACCTGCAATCAAAAGATCAGCATCAACTCCTTGCCAAGCTTCAATTAAAAGATCAAAGCCTTTAGCTTGTACTAGCCGTCCAATAGCTAAAGCTTGTGGACGAATTCGTGGGGTCAATCTCATTTCAGATAAATACTCTACAGATGTCCCATTCCAGATTACTTGAACCTTATTCTCTTCTGGAAAAATTTGTGCAATTTTATGACTAACTGCAATTACCTTGTCAAATTTAAGGAATGGCTTAATATTAGTTTTAATATTGTGGATTGTAGCAATAGTTGGACAATCAAATTTATTGAGCCATGGTGATAATATATTTGCAGCCTTGTTTGCTTGTGCATGAATAATGTCTGGAGAAATACTTTTTATAAGCTGAAAAAGCTGATAATGAAGCAAGGGGTTAAATCGGCTTCTTGATAAATCAATATTATGTAACTTAATGCCTACGTGCAAATAATCTCGATATGAAGCATGAGCAATCAAATGCACTTCATGATGTTCTGCTAAGGCATTGCATAATTTTATGGTATGTTGTTCCAATCCACCCATACCGGCACTAGAAGCCATAACCTGTACTATTTTCATACGTTTTCTAGCCTTGTTTCTTAATAACTTGTTTCAACCGATCAGCCCTACGTAGAATTTTTTTCTTCATCAACCGATTAGACCAATATGAAATGGGGATAATTTCTTTACCACGAGCTATAGATTTAATATCGACACAATATAAACGCATCCCCTTTGAGGATTGCTGTATAACCATATTTCCAGAATTTAAGTCAAATAAAGGGATGCGATATTCAAGCAAAAATTTACAAAATTTATCAATCTCTTTGTATAACTGTTGCTTACTTAATGTGGAGTTTTCACATATATGATGATGTAAACTTTTTGCAACTGTACCATCTTCATTACGTACAAGTTCAGTTGATAATATCCAACCCAACTCACTCACATCAAGACTATAAATCGGAGCAATATATTCTAGAGCAATTTCATGAGTCACCAATTTGTGTAATTTTTTTGCAGCTCTCCATTCTACAAAATTTTCATTAAAATAATTAAAATTACGACTTAAATAGCGTTGTATTGACTGTCTCCAGTTTTTAGTCTTTTTCCGCTCAAATGGTAAATCAATTTTTAGACAAATCGAATTATCTCTTGGTGAAATCACACAATAACGATTTGCCCCTGAACCTAATAATTCTGCTTGAGCAATTTCACTTTTTGAATACATGTTCTAACCATTCATAATTTTCTGAATACGGCTTATCAAAAATTGTTTCCAACATAAATTTTGTTGTACGCTGACAATTATAACTCACATGTGCACGCTTCCAACCAGCCTCAGCTATTAACTTAGCCTGATCTGGATTATCTTTATAAAATTGTGTCTTTCGAGCTAAATCATCCAAGTTATCAAAATAGACTACTTCAGAATCATTAAATAAAAGATCTAATTCTGGTACTTTAGGCGTGAATGTCAGTAAACCATTCCCCGTCAATTGCACAATACGATCAGATACATATAAACAAATATCATTGCGTCGTGAATAACTCAATCCCATTTTACTTTGTGTTAGCGTTTGAATATAATCCGCTCCATACAACTTGGGCGCTACAAAACCAGGCAAGTACAGTTTTAAAAATGATATTTTTTGCTGCAACTGTTTTACAAAGTTTGCTCGCTCCTGATCTCCAGCAGAACCACAAAAAATAAAATCATGTGAAGTATTTTTATTTAAAAAACTTTGCCCTACTTCAACTACCGAATTGACCATGTTCGGCATATATGCAGCCACAGTTTGATCTTTAGCGAATTGTTTTAATAACTCACCGCCAGTTGTAACAAAAATAGTATCTAAGTAAGGCTGAAACTTATGGATAAACTTAATTTTTTCAGACTCATAGATTGGATCTACATACCAAAAGGCAATTTTAATATTTGGATATTTCTGTCTAATTTGCTTTAAAGTTTCAGGATCAATCTGTGGACAATGCCCAATCAATACTAAGTCTGGTTGTAAGTTATCAGTCAGACGTAAGACTTCAGCATTTGCCCATTTAGCCCCAATTTTTTTAGTCCGCCATATTGTTCCAAAGTAAGCCATATCTTTAAATGAAAAATCATAAACAAAATGACCATTTTGCTGTAATCCAAAAGAAATTTTACGGTCTGTGTTATAAAACTGCTCAGCAGATTTTTTATAAGCTAGGTTACAAATGTGAAGAATCTTCATCAGAAAATTAAGCCCCAATAATTTAACTTATTGTATATGATTCAAATTAATCTCGTTCATTTATTCAAATTATTTAACTTTATAGTATGAAAATTTGTCAGCACTCACTTAAACTTTCTTGTATTGAATAAGAACAGTATTTTGAATTGAGGAAAATTCTACTCACTCATACTAAAATTTTAATTATGTACCACCTAAACTTAGATATGGCACATAATCATCCCAATCAAAAACGGTGACATTTTGATTGTCTTCAATATTCGCCAACGATTTTTTAGGATCTAATAATGGTGTTTTCACCCCCAATAAATCTGCATAAATATGCATATAATCGTAGGCACTGACAGTCTTGTTATATTGTTTTTTAGCCTGCGCATCGCTACGTAATACAAAAAATGGAACCTGATAATTATCTTTAAATTCATTATCTACATGATATGAATCTTCATCTACGGTCATACCATGATCTGAAAAATACGTCACAGTGAAACTACGCTGATCAGCCTTTAAAGTGTTATAAATCTGCTCTATAAAGTGATCCAACTTATTGATCGAAGATAAATAACAATTAATGGTTTCAGGTTTATCGGCATACATACGTGGTGCCTTAAACAGACGTTCACACGCATCCGGATGTGAACCCATCATATGAATAAAAATTACATTTTTTTGATTGGCATATTTTTTTAACTGGGCCTGTAATATTTCGACCATTTTGTCGTCATCAATATTACTCGACATATAGTTACCACTTTTCAGGAAGAACTGATGATCGGCATGAATGGCAATTTTAGAAATCGCCGTATCATTTTTCCCCATAAATCCCTGATTTGAAATCCAAATGGTGTTATAGCCCGCTTGTTTTGCTAGCGTCACAACATTTTTTGCAATCTGCGGTTCACGATTTTGATCAACCAAAGTCAGCGTTCGAGTCAGACTAGTTACCGTATTCGGTGCAGTTGCGATGTAATGATCTACAACATCCAGTGGCATCTGATTTAAAAAAGGTGTGGTATCGTCTTTCGCACCGTAAAGTGATAAATGATCTCGCTGAACACTCTCACCAATGATAATCACTTGATTCTCATAGCTAGCATTCACCTGCTGAATTTCCCAATCGATATCTTGCACATTATCTTCAAGGAGTTTGGCCTCTTCTTGTTTATATTTAACTGTCGCCAGTGCAGTTTGAACACCAAACACACTGACGCCGTTAGCAATAAAGATAAGCGCCAAAATCAGCTTGCGATAATTCCCATGACGAGTTGGATTAAAAAATAGAATATAAAAACTGAGGCTTGAAAATAAAATCAAGGCAAAAATAATATATTTAGGATTAACTACAGATAAAAATTCAAAGGCTTCATTGGTATTGCTTTGGAACATCGATGCCACGATTCCCAAAGACATGTGCCCTTGTAAGAACCCCGTCCCACTTGCAATATACAGGCTAATGACAAAAAACAGAGTAAGGAAGATGTACTTAAAAATACGACTATGTAATTGTTTTACTGCA
Organism: Acinetobacter sp. YH12128; assembly: GCF_013418655.1. NCBI lineage: Bacteria > Pseudomonadati > Pseudomonadota > Gammaproteobacteria > Moraxellales > Moraxellaceae > Acinetobacter > Acinetobacter sp. YH12128. The sequence continues at coordinate 66,512 of NZ_VPBO01000009.1, forward strand.
ATGAAAAAAAACGTACTCGAAAGTACCAAGATAAAAAATAAAGGGGCATTTTTAATATGAGCTAAATAGTCCAAAAAACCTAAGCCAATACAAAACCCAATCGAAAGTAAAAGCGGAAACAAATAGGTTTTTAGCATGACCTGACAACCCTTTAATATTATTCAAACATTGTCTAGTTAGACTGAAATGTTAGTAGAAATTTTTCGTCGGGTATTATCTATACTTTAGGGACCGAGTACAATCTTTTTGGCGATACGGTCAGTTTCTTTAAATTCGGTAGCGAGATTCAAATCAGTTAAAGTGGTCTGTAACGACACCAAGCCTTGTTTTAAAATTTCATCTACCGACTTGGTAATCCGGTCTTCCTTCAAGCGATCCACTTCAATCACCCCGACTTTACAACCCGCGGTGAGAGCCTCGTAAATCATTGAAACACTATCTTCAGTTACCCAAACCGCTTCGGCTTTTTGCATTTCTTCGAAAATCCAACCTTGCGGAGTGACTTCAACTGGGAAAATCTGTACTTTTTCAATACTCTTTAACTGTTTTAATTCTGCTAAAAACGCTTTTGGTGTGCGCCGTGAAGTGGTCAAAATGATTTGTGAATTTGGATTTTGCTCGACTATTTGTTCAATTCGTTGGAGTACTTTAGCCGCATTCCACTGATGGCGTTTCGAAGAGCCACCCAAAGCGATCAGGATTCGACCATGCTGATGTCGCTCCTCATTCACAATAGGATTTAACGCACCCTGTGTGGTCAGTACTTTATTTGATGCCTGAATACCATCGTGCTGTGGAATCACCGCATAATCAAACCATGCAAACGGCAAGCTGGGCTTCATTAAAATAATGGTTTTGGCTTTGTTATACACTTTGCCTAACAGCCATACTCGAAAATGTGTATGGCTGCCGACGCCAAAAATATAGGTTGGCACGTGTTCTACGGCATGAACTTGATGGCTAAACAGTGCAGAAATAAGTGTCGCTATAGGCAAATCATCAATTGAAATTTCTTGAAATGTGAATGCTTCCTGAGATTGGCGCTGCATGGCCTTAAATAAACCTAGAGCCTGTGAGCGATGTCCTGCTTTACCATCACTGACATAAACAATATGCATAGTCTCGTTCCAAAAAATTCAATATCTTCAAGCCAATAAAAAAGGCGAAACTTAGTTTCGCCTTTTCATCTTAACCGATCAGCTTATTTTACGTAAGTTAACCAGTGCGCATATTTAGGGTCTTTACCCTGAACCGCATTAAAGAATGCAGTTTGGATTTGCTCAGTGATTGGACCACGACAACCTTCACCAATTTGACGGTCATCATATTCACGGATTGGCGTCACTTCAGCAGCAGTACCTGTGAAGAATGCTTCATCAGCAATATAGAATTCGTCACGTGTAATACGACGTTCAACCACTTCAAAACCAAGGTCTTTCGCAATCGTAATAATGGTTTGACGGGTAATACCATCAAGTGCACCACCCGCGATGTCAGGAGTATGAATCACACCATCACGAACTAAGAATACATTTTCGCCTGAACCTTGACATACATAACCTTGTGGATCGAGTAACATTGCTTCGTCATAGCCAGCATGTGCCACTTCTTGGTGTGCAAGAATGGACAAAGTATAGTTACCAGATGCTTTTGCTTTACACATGGTCACGTTTGGATGATGGTGCGTAAATGAAGACGTTTTAACACGGATACCCTTCGCCATCGCTTCATCACCAAGGTAAGCACCCCAGCTCCATGCAGCAACAACGGCATGAATGGTATTGTCAGTTGCTGCAATACCTAATTTTTCTGAACCAATAAAAATAATTGGACGTAGGTAGCAAGAAGCCAATTTGTTTTCACGAACCACATCAATTTGAGCTTGTTCTAATGCTGCATGATCAAATGGGACTTTCATTTGATAAATTTTTGCAGAATTTAATAAACGCTTAGTGTGTTCTTTTAAACGGAAAATAGCCGTTCCATTCGGAGTTTCATAAGCACGGACGCCTTCAAACACACCCATGCTGTAATGCAATGTATGTGTTAATACGTGAGTTTTCGCCTCACGCCAGTCAACCAATTGTCCATCTTGCCAAATAAAACCATCACGATCAGCCAAGTTCATGGCACACACTCCAAATTTTTATACACAGTCATTTTTATCCAATGCAAACGTTGCAGTTGGATCAATTAATCTTTGCCATAGCTTGCAAACGACCACTCGGGTATCGTGCCAATCGTCAGCTGAAACTTGCATGGATTGATTCGCAAGTGCTAAACGGTGGCTCTCGGCTCGTTCACGGAGATAAGCTTGAATCAATGCTGTCGCATCGGCGCTGGATAAGCAATCCGTTCTTGCGGCATCCTCAAGGATTCGTACGTTGTCAGAGTAATGGGCGAGATCGGGATTCGACCCACTCCATGCTAATACTGCATACTGTGCCATAAATTCGATGTCAACGATACCACCTGCATCTTGTTTTAAATGAAAAATTCCATCTTTTTGCTGCTCTTTAGAAGAACCTAGATGGTCTTTCATTTTTTGGCGCATTTTGAGCACTTCTGCACGAACATTGTTCTCATCTCGTGGCTGAGTCAAAATATTGCAGCGCAAGTTTTCAATTTCAATCCGTAAACTGTGCTCACCTGCAATCGTTCTGGCACGTACTAAAGCTTGATGCTCCCAGACCCAAGCATTTTTATGTTGATATTGCTCAAAGGCTTTTAAGCTGGTCACCAATAACCCCGCTTCTCCCGAAGGTCGTAAACGTGTATCCACCTCATACACTCGACCATCTAGGGTTTGCGTAGTCATTAAGGACATAAATTTTTGTGCCACCCGCATAGCAAATTCAAAGCCACTAATTGGTTTCTGTCCATCCGTATCGGCTTGTTCGTCCATATAGTGAATAAACACCAAATCCAAGTCCGAACCATAACCCAGCTCGATGCCACCCACCTTGCCATAGCCAATCACCGCAAAAGCCATGTGATCAATCGAACAACGCTGCCCTTCTGCATCAATTGGATAGCCATGTTTTTTGGCAACAATTTGATATGCCAAATGCAAGGTTGCATTCACCGACACTTCAGCAATATCGGTCAATGCATCCGACACTTTCATCAACGGACTTTCTGCCAAAACATCACTAGCAGCTACTGCTAAGACATTGGATTTTTTAAATAATCGAAGAACACGCATTTGGTCTTCGACTTGATCAATTTCAATTCGAAGCAGTTGTTGACGTAGAGAGTCTTCTAAATCTTTACGCTTTGGCAGCTCAAAATCCATCGACAAAAACTCGTCCAACAGCACGGGATAATGCGTCAATTCTTCGCAGATCCACGGACTCACTGTTGCCATTTTCACTAATCGTTGTAATGCCCCTTTGCTCTCAATCAGCATCACCAAATAGACCGTACGGCGCAGCACCGACTCCACCAAAGGCATGAGACGTAGTAAGGCCACCTGAGGTTTATCTGACTGTAATATCGCCTCAATGAGATGGGGCCAAAAGGTTTTTAAACGCTGTACTGCTTTGGCAGGTAATTTTTTCAGCGCATGTCCATACCAAAATTCGTGAATTAAATTTTTGGCATCATCATCTAGAACATCGTTCAACTGGGCTTCTAAATGACTAAAACTTTCCAATAACGGATCGGGTTCTTTTTCTTTAATAAGATGTTCAAATTGGTAAATGACTTTGGCACGCTTCTGATTGAGTACATTCAAAAAGTCAACCCAAGATGCAAAACCTAAAGTATCTAAAATACGTTGGCGTGGTTCAGGCTCATGTGGCAACGATTGGGTTTGCTGATCATTGAGCGCTTGTATCGCATGTTCAATGCGACGTAAAAATAAATATGCATCTTCTAGATCAGCAACTGCGGTTTTTTCTAATAATCCAACTTCACCTAAATGATGCAGACTCACTAAACATTGACGGTCTTGCAACTCGAGTTTTGAACCGCCATAGATGAGCTGAAAGACTTGAACAATAAACTCAACTTCACGAATTCCGCCTGCACCGAGTTTAATATCATCTTCGATATTACGACGTAGCACTTCACGTTCGATCATGGCTTTCATGTCACGCATAGCTTCGAAAGCGGTGTAATCGACATATTTGCGGAAGACGAAAGGTCGGGTCATTTCCAGTAACTCTGCGCCTTCTTTACCGCCCGTGACGATACGTGCCTTAATCCAAGCATAGCGCTCCCATTCACGTCCATGCTGGCTTAAATATTTTTCTAATGCCGCATGACTGATTGCCAAGGCAGAACCATCGCCCCATGGGCGAAGGCGCATATCTACACGGAAGACAAAACCATCTGCGGTAATATGGTCAAGCAAGTAAATTAATTTCTGGCCCCATAAAATACAGAACTGCTGCACATCAATACATTTTCGACCGTTGGTTTCACTCTGTTCATCAAAGGCAAAAATAAGATCAATATCACTTGAAAGATTAAGTTCCTGCGCACCCAGTTTTCCCATGGCAACCACAATCAGGTCTTGAACTTTCCCCTTATAGCTTAGCGGTTCGCCATATTTCGCGATCAACGGCTTTAGTGCAAAATCTTTTGCCGCACAGATGGATGCATCGGCAAAGTCTGAAAGCTCTCGAGTTAAGGTGACGACATCGGTGAGTTGATTGGCATCTTGCCAAATCCAACGAAACATCAGACGTGCGCGCAGCACACGAATTGCACGCATCCAGCTATTTTCATCTTGGATATCGGCAAGGCTGCTTACGACAAAATGTTGAATTTGTGCTGTACTGAGCGAGGTTTGAAACTGATCAATTGCATAGTCTTGTTCTAAACTGGCCTGATGGATTCCGAGCACCTGTTCAGCATATTGACTGGCACGTAATGTTTTCTGCAATTGCTCCGTATTCATTTCACAAACCCTAGCGTGATTTTTTTCTAGTTATAACAGTTGATAACGCTTAGGGAAAAGTATTTTTAGGCTTTTATACCAATAGACACGCTTTAAAGCTCGCTTAAGGTCGCATCTTTCTGTGCATTGCAGCTCTCGGTACTTAGGGTTTGATGCAGACTTGTCGCCTTTGGCAGCCAGACTTTAAATTGTGTGCCTTCACCTTCTTTCGAGTTCACCACAATTTCACCCTGATTCAAGTCCACAAAGCGCTTACACAGCACTAAACCCAACCCCGTACCACGCTCTCCTGCCGTACCTTTAATACTGACAGTGAGTTTTTGCTGAAATAAATCTTCAATCTGAGCTTGGGTCATACCCAATCCCGTATCTTGAATGGTGAATAAAATCCGTTCACCATCTTGTTCGGCAGAAATCGTCACCACACCTCGTCCATCGCTATGAGTAAATTTCAATGCATTTGACACCAAATTTTGCATCACTGATGTGATCATATTGATATCTGCATTGACTTTAATGCCTTCAGGCACGGCATTGATCAGTCGGATATTTTTCTTCACGGCCAAGCTATTTAAGACATCACTCACAATTTTTGCAGACTGATGCAAATCAAAATTAATCGGGTGATAAACAAAGCGACCACCTTCTGCCATAGCCCAGTTCAATAAGCTTTCTAAGAGGTTATACGTCGACTGTGTGGTGTCATATAAATAGTCTGCAATATTTTGCACACTTGAATCATCTAAGGTACTGCGCTCCTGCGCCAAAACTTCAGAAAAGCCCAATAGGCCATGAAATGGCGCTCTTAAATCATGAGCAATAATTTGGAAAAATTTAGTCTTACTAAAATTGAGTGCCGACTGCTGTTCATAAGCTTCTTTTAATTCGGCATTTTCAACGCGAAGTTGAATGATGTTGACTAGACTTTGTACAAATTCTTCAACGATCTTTAATTGTTTGGATTCAAATGCAGTGACTTGATCATCAAATAATATCACTTTACCGATAGATTCTTGGTCATATTTTAAATCGAAAGCGACTAAACGCTGATGCCCTAATCCAAGTTCTTGCATATAGTTGGAATAAGCTTGGTAATTTTCAGCGTCTCGGTCTATACGAGAATGTTCAGCAAAAAACTGATCTAGACGATCATCATCAGCTTCGGCCATAAAGGCCTTAAATATGTGCTCTGACGCATACCATATATAAGGTTCATTTTTAAATGCGAGGACAGCATTATCGACTTGCACAATACCACGCGCAAACTTTAAAAATTCTGCAATGCGGTTGTCGTCCGTATAAACCCCCATCAATAAAGACAAACGACAGGCAGTTAATAATTCGGTTTGTGTACCAATATCCAGTAAACGTAAAGCCATCCCGTTGCTCTCCTCAGGGTTTATCTTAAAGATAAAAACCAACTGTTCTGTTCAAGATTAATAGCAAAAATAGCCCAAACACTCAATAACAAAACCCAACAAAAAAACAAACATCATTTACGAATGCGCTATTTAATCGAACTTTCATCCAATTAGAAAACAAAAATATCTATAAAGAACATAACATTAAAGGTAAAACAAAAATTAAAACAATAAAATTAGAAACTTAAATTAATTTAAATTTTATTGACTGTTTATTTTAAATCGTACTTTTCGCGTTTTATTCAAACTAAAAACATGACTAAAAGAAATATTCACTTACATAAGACCTAAAAAACTGGGTTTAATTTTCTTTAACTACATCACAAAAAATAGTGAGTTTTATGATTATTCTACGACCAGATTGCTCATCAGGATGCTCGTTTCAGTCAGCTACACTAAATGAATCTATTTTTAAGTTTTTCTATTAGACTAATTTATTAGTTTTTATCAGTTGTGTGTGTCATTTGAGCGTTAAACCATACCTGCTCGCTTTTACTTTATTAAACTGAGCTAAAGATTCGTTTCATGCTTCTACTGTACATGAACTCATTCACCCAAATGACTGAAGCTAAAAAATAGCCATGCCTTATTCATCAGATATATAAGTTATCGTATAAACATTCCGAGAGCGCTCAAAGTCAAATAGAGCATTGAACTCACGTCGTTCTTTTATAAAGTCACCAATCCTGACTAATTTTCGAACTTACGCACCAAATCTACACCTAAAAGCTAAGGCTTTCGGTTTGACCTGTCCTACGCTTTGCTTTACAACTAAATTTCGAACGAGCCATAAAGAACAGATCAGCCCAAAAAAAATGATTTAAATTTAATTGTTCAATAGCTTTAAGCTATGAATAACAAGCTTTCAATATTCCCCTTCTCGGTTTTGCGCTAAAATTGGGCGTCAAACTGCACTTCTTTTGTATCATTTTTCTACGAAATGACCACATCACAGGATCTTGCGTTGACTGAAAAGCAATGAACCCCGATACTTTCATAGTTTTATTTAAGCAAATCGGTTCATAGAGGCGAGCCACAAGCTCGGACCTCAAAGACACAATCTAAAGCAAGGGGCTATATATGGCTGGTGGAAAGTCAACTATCATCTACACACTGACCGACGAGGCGCCATTATTGGCGACTTACTCTCTGCTGCCGATCATTGAAACCTTTACTAAACCTGCTGGCGTTGAAATCGTTAAACGCGATATCTCAGTTGCAGCACGTGTACTCGCTGAATTTTCAGACTACCTAAGCGAAGAACAAAAGGTGCCAAATAACTTGGCAGAGCTTGGACAATTAACCCAAGATCCAAGCACAAACATTATCAAACTTCCGAACATCAGTGCTTCAGTTGGCCAATTAACTGCTTGCATTAAAGAATTACAGTCTAAAGGTTTTGCAGTTCCGAACTACCCAGAAAACCCAGCGACTGAGGAAGAAAAAGAAATCAAGGCGCGTTATAGCAAATGCCTAGGTTCTGCTGTAAACCCTGTACTTCGTGAAGGTAACTCTGACCGCCGTGCACCTACTGCAGTAAAAAATTACGCGAAGAAACATCCTCACTCTATGAGCGAATGGAAACAGTGGTCACAAACTCACGTTTCTCACATGGACGAAGGTGACTTCTACCACGGCGAAAAGTCTATGACTTTAGACCGCGCTCGCAATGTAAAAATGGAATTGATCACTAAGTCTGGTGAAACTGTTGTTCTTAAGCCAAAAGTTGCGCTTCAAGATGGCGAAATCATCGACTCAATGTTCATGAGCAAAAAAGCACTTTGCGACTTCTATGAAAAAGAATTAGATGATTGTAAAGAAGCTGGCATTTTGTTCTCTCTACATGTAAAAGCGACCATGATGAAGGTGTCTCACCCAATCGTTTTCGGTCACTGTGTGAAGATTTACTACAAAGAAGCATTCGAAAAACACGGCAAATTGTTTGATGAGTTAGGTATTAACATCAACAACGGGATGTCTGGTCTTTACGAAAAAATTGAAACTCTTCCGACTTCTCTTCGTGAAGAAATCATTGCTGACTTACATGCTTGCCAAGAACACCGTCCTGCACTTGCAATGGTTGATTCTGCAAAAGGCATCACTAACTTCCACTCACCTAATGACGTCATTGTAGATGCATCTATGCCCGCAATGATCCGTGGTGGCGGTAAAATGTGGGGTGCTGACGGCAAACAGTACGACTGTAAAGCTGTAATGCCTGAATCTACTTTCGCGCGTATCTACCAAGAAATGATCAATTTCTGTAAATGGAATGGTAACTTTGACCCACGCACTATGGGTACTGTACCTAATGTTGGTTTGATGGCGCAAAAAGCTGAAGAATACGGCTCACACGACAAAACTTTCGAAATCGCTGAAGCGGGTGTTGCAAACATCACCGACCTAGAAACTGGTGAAGTGTTGATGTCACAAAACGTGGAAGAAGGCGATATCTGGCGTATGTGCCAAGTGAAAGACGCTCCAATCCGTGACTGGGTGAAACTTGCTGTGACTCGTGCACGCAACTCAGGCATGCCTGCGATCTTCTGGCTTGACCCGTACCGTCCACACGAAAACGAACTCATCAAGAAAGTTCAAACTTACTTGAAAGAGCACGACACTACTGGTTTAGACATTCAAATCATGTCTCAAGTACGTGCTATGCGTTATACACTTGAACGTGTTGCTCGTGGCCTAGATACAATTTCTGTAACTGGTAACATCCTACGTGACTACCTAACAGACTTGTTCCCGATTATGGAATTGGGTACTTCTGCGAAAATGCTTTCTATCGTGCCTCTAATGGCTGGTGGCGGCATGTACGAAACTGGTGCGGGTGGTTCTGCGCCTAAACACGTACAACAACTTGTAGAAGAAAACCACTTACGTTGGGATTCTTTAGGTGAGTTCTTGGCACTTGCTGTTTCTCTTGAAGAAATGGGCATCAAAGAAGACAACGCGAAAGCTAAACTTCTTGCAAATACACTTGATGCTGCGACTGGTAAATTGCTTGACAATGACAAGTCTCCATCACGTCGTACTGGCGAACTTGACAACCGTGGCAGCCACTTCTACCTTGCTAAATACTGGGCTGAAGAACTTGCTGCGCAAGACGAAGATGCAGAGCTTAAAGCGAAATTCGCTCCTCTTGCTCAAGCACTTGCTGAAAACGAAGAAAAAATCGTTGCAGAACTTGCTGAAGTTCAAGGTAAAGCCGCGGACATCGGTGGTTACTACGCTGTAGATACAGCAAAAGTAAATGCTGTAATGCGTCCAAGCGCAACTTTAAATGCTGCTCTTGAGGCTGCTCAATAAGTTGATGCTGAACTAATGCAAGTTAGGGATGTAAAAAACCAGCGCTTCGGCGCTGGTTTTTTTATACCCTCATTTATATAGTGTTATGACAACTCTTTCATTTAATACTTTGCTCTAAATTTTATGAATGTGATTTATCAAAGGTTAGGATTTTTCATTCAACTACAGCCCTAAAATAAGGAAAACCTAAAATGGCAAATTCATGGGGAATACCAAAGCACATAGAAGATGTGGTCTCGGAGCGAGACCTGTGCTGTGTATATTGCGGCAAAAAGTTTGGCACTGAAAGAGCCAACAAGAAGTCTTGGGAACACATTATCAACGATATAAGAATTACAACCTTAACCAATATTGCATTGTGCTGTGTTGGCTGCAATGCATCTAAAGGCAATAAAGACTTAGCAACTTGGTTCCACTCTGAGAATGCTCGAAAAAGAGGTGTCAACACTGAGACAATTGCAGATGTCATCAAAGTAGCTTTAGATAGTTAATAAATCTTTTAAATACTACAAGCCCTATAAGACACCCGATCAATCACATTTGATTATTGTATTGATCTAATAATTTAAGCTTAGCATCTGATTCCACCATGAGTACCCAAACAAAATTCAGGTACTCATTTTACGAAGTGACCACCTGAAACGTGGCTAGTGAAATCATTGGAAATTTTCTAGGAATTTTATATAATTCATTACTTTTAGACATAAAAAACCCCAAGTCTTAATAAGCTTGGGGTTTTTTAGAATTTTGGTCCGAGGGTCGGGATCAATATATTAATATATCCAATTGTTTTAACTAAATTTATTAAAATTAAAAAATTAAAAGGTACTCACTAAGGTACTCATTTTCAAAATTAGAAACCCTGCTATTACAATAACTTAAATAAAAAACAATCCTAAAATCTTAATAATTAAGCGTAGACACCAATTTAATAGCTTCTACTTTAAAGTCATCTAGATCATGAAAGTCAGGGTCAGGTAGCCTAGGAAAAAGTGCTTTTAACGCGTATTCACTACTTAGCCCAAACACATCCTCATCTAGCTTATAAACATGATAACTTAAATAAGAAGCAATCAGGGGTAATTGAGCAAGTAAGTCTTCAATACTCTCTGCACTGTAAAAATCCTCCTCCCCCTCTGAACTTCCAATTTTTCCGCTTGTAACATGGGCGTGGTAGTACAGCATATTATTTTCTATTTCTTCATCATCTATGCTGAGATTTACGAATAAAAAAGAATCCTTATCCTCATATACCACCCCAATCATATATGCATTGAAATTACTTAAAGTATTATTTTTATCAAGAATATAATCAAAAGCATCTTTTAACTTCATTATGTTTCCTTATCTAATAATATTGAATTACATGAAACTAAAAATCTAATTTTTTGATGGTGACAGCTTCTAAAGTATTGTAATTTAAGATCATAGTCTAGACTTTAAGGGTGTAATCATGGGGTATATTGTAAAGCTATTAGAATCAGGAAATTACTTTGTTGGTGATGAAGGAGAAATCGTGACTACTCCCTCTAGAGAAGAAGCAATTTCTGAAGGGCAATTCGATGAATATGAAGAAGCAAAAGAAACCGCAGAATATTGGTCTAGACAAATGGTACTAGGTGTAGATTACATCATTGAATCAGTCTAATGATCATGGAGTAGAGATGAAAGAGGAAGAATTAAGAAAACTTTATACAATTGAAGTTTTTTTGAAACATGGTGATCTACCTAAAACTATGCGTGATGATTGGACACCTAGTTTTGGGCTTGAACAGGGCAAATATGGTATTAAAGATGACGATAAAGCTCATGCCTATATCAGCCTAAACGGCAAACTTAAAAAAAGTAAATGTGAGTTTTTTGAAGATAAAAATTTAGCTCAAAAATTCCTAAACCATGTAGAACCAAAATTGAAAAAGCTATATCCAAGCATCACAATCAACCTAAGAAATGTTAAATCAAGTGAATTAGATTACAGAAGAAAGAAAGCACTAGAGGAAGCTATTGCTAATAATCTTAAAATTCAAAAATCACTTTAATAAAATCTATGAAAATCAAAAGCCATCAGATAATATTATTGATACATAAGTACAAGTAACTTTAACTTGCAAACTTTTACAAATAGTTAAGTTCTTATTCTCAATAAATTTTGCTTTAACCCCGAGGGAAATATGAATTCTAAAGTTGAATCTATTGATCTAGAAGTGATCAGAGCAGATTTATTGAAAAAAGTTAACCTTTTACGTAAAAGAAAATATCCTTTTGCACCTATAAATGATTTGGCTGAACAGAATGGAATTTCTTCCTCAAACGGGTATGACTCACTCTTAAAAAAAATTCAGCAAATTACTAAAGGTGATGTAGTAACAATCCTTACTAACTTTCGAAAGGCTTTAACGCCTGAGGTAGTTAAACACTGTCTATATGCCAATAAAGCTATTTCTATCTATAAGCTACCTGATGATATGAACTTAAATGATTTAGAAAAATCTTTAAGTACACTAACTTCAAATTGCTCTATAGATGACAAATATTACTCAATCGAAGATGAAGATAAAGTAGAAAAAGATTTCATTGCTCGATTCCAACCTGATGATGATATGAGTATCTTCGTTTATCACGATCAACGCTCTTACGTTTTTCGTAGTAAAGAAGAGTCAGCTAACGTTATTGATTCTTTTAATAACGAACTAGATCCATTAGATGAAAATCAAGAAGTACTGGAGTTAATTAAAGTAATAAAAGTAACAATTCCTGCTTTTGATTTTGTTGTTTTAGACAAGAAGCTAAAAATTTTAGTTATTGGCTTTGACCTAGCATATGTATTCCCTAAAGCAATGATTAATAAAGCTTTAGATCAATTAGAAAATAAGATTAAAAAGATTAAAGGTCTTGAACATCTAAATAGGTTAAATTTTAGAAATGCAATTGAAAATATGGAAAATGAAACAGATGGAGTTGTTTTTGGACATGCTTTTTGCTCATCAGGCGGAACTTTCAATCATTTAGGTAAGACGTCCTCAAAAAGAGCAGATGTACGAAAGGATAGCTTTTTTACAAAAGGTTCGACAGGTGAAATTCTGGATTATTATGGAATTAGAAAACGCTATAATACAGGAAAAAGAGATTGTGCCGTGACTGTAGCATTATCTTATAGAGAATATAAAGCTTCCGCCTTAACCCCTATTTATATAGCTGTATTAGACTATATGCAGGAAGCTAATGATCTAAGACATTGCTGTAAAAAACTTCTAGATAATTCATAGATTATGAAGAATTTTATCCAGAGAGTTGATAGCTTTCTTGCTCTTCTAAAATTTAAAGATAGTGATAATATTAAAAAATATTCACATAATATTATTAGTTATGTTGAGACTTTAGATAATTTAGGAGATCAAGAATTTTTATTCTCTTTCTTATTTAAAGTTTCAGAAGCAACTGAAAATGATTTAGAAAACTTCAGTAATGCTGTTTATCTATTAGTTAATGAACAAGTTAATTTCTTCAATCAAAAGTTTCATTATCACAATGAATTAAATGATGACTGGGAACCTTACTCCGCAGAGCTATTTTCAAAGAACTTAATTAATAATATATTCATTCACCCTCAAAGTGGTGAAACTATTACTAAAACTGAATATTTAGAACTAGTTCAACCTTATTTCGTCGCATCTAATGAATTATTGGGAGAAAGTTTTGAATCTCAATAGTTTACCTATCAATGCAACTATGCTTGCCTTAAGAAATTCTATTACTAATTACGATGATTGGATAAAAGTTTTATATATGGATATAGATGAAGTCTACTCATCTTGTCTAGACAGTACTGAAATATTCCTCAAATTATCTGAGACAGAAATAAGCTCCATGATAGGTATGGGACTTAAAATGAGATTCTATAATGTACAAGTTGATTCAGATAAAAACGGTAATGCGGATTTAAGTGTTCAATCAGGTTCATTTTTATGGATAGGTGAAGCCAAGATTGTCAACAACAGTACAAAAACAGATTTTGAATATCTCCACGGCGGATTGAAGCAACTACTAACCCGTTATAGTAAAGGGCAAGGCAATGCTGTTAATGGCTCTCTTTTAATCTATCTTAAGCCAAATAGTAGGTTTACTAACGAAAATAATTTTATGAGTGACTGGATAAGTTATGTGCAAGAACATGAATCTTCATATGTGACTCACTATCAATGTACTCAGAAAAATACGAATAGCATTACTGACCATAAGCATCCCACTTCAGGTAATGATTATTCCGTAAGACACATGCCGCTTACACTTCATCACCTACCTGAAGATAGCAGTGGAAAAGATGCAAAAAAATATGCAGAAAGACGTAGCGTATATGAAAGTGCAAGTATTGGTCCAAGCAAGTAAACTTTACATTTGTACATATTAATATATAGATGATGTCATTCAGCTGTGGAGTGGTGTGGCAATTGTGTATAGAGTCTTAAAAAATGTCTAAATCTACAAATTTTGCTACAACACTTACCGTAATTTATTTAGCATTAATAGCCGTATGTATCGCTATATATCACTTACTTATTAAGTTTATTCCTAACCATGACTATCAGAGTCTTGCCGTAGACCTTCTTTCATGGTCTGCTACTTTATTTGCTACTATTGCCCTCCTCTATACATTTAATAGTTGGAAAGAGCAAAAAAGATACGAGCTTTCACATAGTATTAGTTCTGATATATACACTAAGTCCCAAAATTTCCGTTCAAATTTTACAAGTGTAATTATTGCAATTTATGCTATGCATGAAACGAAAGAAATTGATGAATCTGTAAAGAAGGTAGAACATCTTATTACTTCTTATTACGATGATTTATCAGAAAGCTTTACAAAACTTAATTATATTTTTAATGATAAAAATCTCACTGATAAGTTTATGAAACTATTAAAAAGTGTAGAGGCACTCATAGACTTAATAAACTTAGCTAAGATGGCTTGCTGTACTGATGATAATGAAAAAATTATCTATGAAAAAATTTATGATAATAAATTACAAGAAACATTTGATAACCAATATGCTCAAATCCAAACCCTTATAAATAATTTCACAGATAATGAAGATATATATAGAGAAGCCTTATTAAAGATTTCTCTATATAAACACGTTTAAATCATTAGATAATATTTTAGAAAAACCTTTAAATATTTTAAAAAAATGTAAAATTCCATTTTTTAATATGATCTAACTTTATTCTTCCAATTTTCGTACCAATTCATTACCTCTAAATAATCAAAGTAAACGGCTGACTGTCTATTGATGCCAGATTTCAGAGCTTTAGGAAAGCTTTTATCTTCTTTCTGTAATCTATTTAGTTTATCTCTACAGATGCCAAGCATTGAACTTACTTCTTTTGCAGTTAGTCGGAATTTTGGAACCCAAACGTGATTTAAATTATTATTTTCATTATTTAATAACATTATATTTTTCCCCTATTATTTTTTTATTAGCAATTGCCTTATTTATTAATGTATCAATTTCTAGATTATATTTTTCTAAAAAATCTTTTCTCTTTCGATGAATTGTAGTTCTTGAATAAAAATCTAGAACCGTTCCATCAAGAACAAAGTTATAAAATTTCTGGTCAGCTTTATTTTTAATTGTGGAAACTTGTGCTGTACGTCTAAAATCAGGCATTTCCAATTTATTGAATTCATTATAAAATAATTTTTCCAAATAATTAATATCAAACCAATTATATCCAAATTTTAAATTCAACTCTTTTAACTTTCTTGAGTAAATCTTTATTTCTTTTCTAATCATGCGATTCGCTAATAAGGCTAGCTCTTTACTTATTAAGTTTTTTCTTTTATTAGAACTTAACTCATTTCCTTTATGATAAAAACCTAAAACCCAATGCTTAGAATTTTGTCCAAAATAAACACCATTTTGATATAGTGTTTTCTTTCTATAAGGATACCGACCACCATTTTTAATATTATTTAAATACTTGATAGAAATTTCTTTATCATCAAAAATCAGATCAAATTTAATATGAACACAATAAAGTTCAAATTTACCTTTTTTTATTTCATTTAACTGCGCATTAGTAGGTGAAATTAAATTCATTTTTTTAAGCACTAAGATTGTATCAGTTACTAAATTGACTACAGAGTGACTGCCATCTACATTTTGTCCATTTAACCATTTATATAAGTTACCTGAGATTCTTAATTTTGAACCTTTAGATTTAACTTTAATTGTCTGTCTAGTTTGAGATTCAATCATTTTAGATTTATATAATATTTTTTCTTGTTCAATATTCTGATTTTTATCAAAGAAAATATATCCACCTTCCGATAGCTCTAAAGGATTGTGATCTACATCTACAACAACATCTATCCAATCAACATCAAAACTTTTTTTATTTTTATTCATAATGTCTCCTATTATTTTTTTTATTATTAATTTTTAAATTATTTTAGGAAAAGAAATACCCCCGTGCATTATTTTTACACGAAAAATTTAAGATAAAATTAATTTAAGAAAATTCGAAATATATATTTATTTTTTTGTTTTATTATGCTACAAACGTAGTATTAATATTAAATATATGAGATATATTATACAATAATTTATTTTAAATGTCAACTTTTAAGCATTCTATAAGTCAGTAAGAGCCATAGTTTTTCAGTAAAAACACTTCTTTTTCATACTCCTTGAAGTCAAATAACACATGACCAAAATTTTTAAAATATTTTATATTATTATCATTATTTTTTAACAAAAACACTTTTGGAATTATTTGACTTAAATCATCTAAATTAATATTTTCAATTTTAGGGTAAATTAAACCAAATCCCACCCAGTACTCAACCGCATAAGATAAAACATCATTATTTTCACTTATATCTTCAGCCAAAATTGATTCAACATTTTGGTATTCCATTAAATCTTTAACTGAACACTTAACAACCCTACTATTCGCTAAGAAGAGCTTCATTCTTTTTCTCTTTTGATTTCAATTTTAGTAAATCCGCATATTCATGAGGTGTTATATACGGATTATTTTCAATATAGGTTAGCCAGTTACTCCATACATTCATAATTTTTCTACGTTCTTCTAAGTATTCTGCAATATGAGTATACGCTCCAACAGTATCATTCTTTTCTAGATGGCTCATTTGCTTTTCTAAAGCATCTCTTTGGAACAAACCCATTTCAGCTAAAGAAGATCTTGCTAAAGCCCTAAAACCATGTAAACAAATCTCTTCTTTGTCATATCCTATACGCTTTAAAGCATTATTAGGTGCTTCCCCACTCAAAAATTTATTTTTGTCATTTACACTTGGAAAAACGTGATTACAGTTACCACTATAAGTATAAATTTCTTTTAAGATTTCTATCACCTGTGGAGATAACGGCACAAGATGTTCTCTTCTTGATTTTGCCCCTCGATTCGAATACTTAATCCCTTCAATTAATTCTCTTCTAGCAGGCACACGCCACTGTTTCTTTTTAAAATCAATCTCAGTCCAACGTGCGTATCTAACTTCAGAAGAACGAAGAAATGTATGTAATACTAGTTTTAAACAACTCTTAGTTAGAAAATGTCCAGTATCTTTCTCAATCCCTTTTATAAGGTTTGGGATTTCATCTAGTGATTTAAAAGTAGCTCTATGTTTTTTGGGAGCAGATAAATCTAAAGTATCTTTCAAATCTCTAGCTATATTTGTTTCGATAAAACCATGCTGTAGTGCGTATGCATAGATTGATATCAAGTCTGCCCTGATTCTCTGTGCATGATCTGCTGACTTTTCATAGATTCTATTTAAAAGATTCATCAATTCTTTTAATGTAATTTTTTCAATCAGTTTATCTTGAAGGATTGGAAAAACATGAATCTCAAATTTTCTTAGTCTTTTATGCTTAGTTTCTTCATCTAATTCAGCTTTCTTTGCATAAACTTCTAACCAAGCAAGTGTGATTTTCTTAAATGTGTGCTGATTATCTTTTTTCTGATTTTGTAAATGCTTTTGTTCTTTTGGATCTAAACCTTCTGCAAGCATTGTTCTGTAAGCTGAACGATATTCTCTAGCTTTAGATAAACTTAGTTCAGGATAGGTTCCTAACGTCATTTTAGACACTTTATTGGCTATTTTATTTTTATATTTGAATTGCCAACTTTTCGTACCAGAGGGTCTAACAAGTAAAATTAGACCGTCACCATCATGCAATGGATATTCTTTATCTCTAGGTTTAGCAGAAGCACATTTAGTATCAGTAATGGGTTTAACTTTTTTCGCCATTCCAAATGAATACCTTTAACACATGAGGTACTCATTAAGGTACTCATTTGACATAGGTGTATCAAGGAATATAACGTGATATAACGATTGATAATTTAGATAAATGCAGGATTTACAAAGATATTTTATTATATTAATCCATATATCTTAAAAGATATGGTCCCGAGGGTCGGACTCGAACCGACACATCATCTCTGATAGTGGATTTTGAATCCACCGCGTCTACCAATTTCACCACCTCGGGAAGGTGTTGAAACGTATAATAAACTGTTTCAAAAACTTGTCAACGCATGATGTTCTCATTTGATTAAAAATAAACCGTATAAGAATTTTTAGATGGATAATCCATCAATTTCAGCGTTAAAACCCAAAAAAGCTTATACTAAGCCAAATTTCATTATCCCCTTTTCAGATTTCTTAACATGCAACTTTCTGACTTTAACTTCAATCTCCCCGACGAACTCATTGCCCGCTATCCGCTTGAAACACGTAGTGCATCACGCCTGCTCCATCTCGACCTCAATGGCGAATATCACGACCATCATTTCACTGACATTTTAGACTTACTCAATGAAGGTGACTTATTGGTACTGAACGATACCAAAGTGATGAAAGCCCGCTTGAAAGGCAAACGCGCTACAGGCGGTGCAGTTGAAGTCTTGGTTGAACGTATTCTTGATCCAAAAACCGCACATTGCCACATTAAAGCCAGCAATACGCCTAAAGAAGGTGCGGAATTATTTATTGGTCCAGACGAAGTTAAAGTGACCGTTCAAGGCCGTCATGAAAACTTATTTGTTGTGGAATTTTCACAGCCTATTTTACAAGTTTTAGATTTATACGGCGCATTACCGATTCCGCCTTACTTTAACCGTGAAGCAGAAGCGATTGATACCGAACGTTACCAAACTGTTTTTAACGATCCGACCAAATTGGCTTCAGTTGCAGCACCAACAGCAAGCTTACATTTTGATGAAGCGCTACTCAAAAAATTGGCGGACAAAGGTGTAAATAAAACCTTTGTTACCTTGCATGTGGGTGCAGGTACATTCTTACCCGTACGTACCAATGACATTGAAAATCACATCATGCACAGTGAGTGGTGTGACGTATCAGAAGAATCTATGGCTTTAATCCGTGAGACAAAAGCACGTGGCAATAAAGTCATTGCTGTCGGTACTACAGCGACTCGTGCGACTGAAAGTGCCGCTCAAGCCAATGGCGGCGAACTCAAGGGCTGGACAGGTGATACGCAAATCTTTATCTACCCTGGTTATGAGTTCAAAGTGGTCGATCGTTTAATTACCAACTTCCATTTACCTGAGTCTACCCTGCTCATGTTAGTGTCAGCGTTGTCTAATCGAGACAATATTTTGAATGCCTATCACCATGCCGTCGACAGCCAATATCGCTTCTTTAGTTATGGCGATGCGATGTTAATTGATAACATTAACCACAAATAATCGAACGCTGAAATCATCCCTATGCCGATAGATTCTGTAAAGCACTCCATCCATATTCGTCGAAAAAAGAATGCTGTGGTTTTTCAGAATATCGCTCGGCTCTGGGATATCGGCCGAAACGCCAAAACACACCAAGAGCTCCTCGATGGACTGCATCCATGGAATGCTCCCATTACACTCAAATTTGAAAATTTACTGCCGCTGGCTTTAGCCGCACTGGGTATCGGATTCATGCTGTTTATTGTAATTCAGCCCGATCATGGCTGGGCACAGCTCTGCTTTGCTGCGGGATTGGTCATGGTGTTCTGGGCCTATATCAGCTATGAAAAAGATGACCCGCTCGAAGATGTTATTGCGTTTTTGGAAACCGAATGCATCGCAAAAAAATACCAACTGGCTTTTAACCGACAGCCTCAATACATTTCAATGCCGCTGAATAATCTACAATTTATTGGCAATCTTAAACGTATGTTCCCCGTATTTAAGCAAGGCAGCCTTTCGAATGATATTCAGACCTTCGCGAGCACCGTTTGGGAAGATGAAAATCAGCAACAGCATCAAGTCATGGTCTTTCATTATCACTATGTGAATGAACTGAAAGTACGTGACAAAGACGGTGATGAAGTCACGGTTAAAGAAATTCATAAAGACCTGTGGGGCGCATTTGTTTTTGATATTGGCATCCATGGACTTGCCGTATCTGCAACAGGCAAAAACTTTGGCTATCCCTATAGTTTTCCTTGGCACAGCAGCGACATTCAAACCAATCAAAAATTAAAGTTTTATGGCGAGAACCAAATGGAAATCGCTAAATTGCTCAGCCCAGGCTTTGTCCTCCGACTAGCGGATTTTTTTCAAAACCGTGAAGGTGATCTGCTATTTCATCCGAGCCACCGCATAATGTGCTATCTTGGCTCTACAGATTTATTTAAAGTCAGTAGTAAAGCAAAACGAATTCAAGATGTTTCGGCATTGCGTGGACATCTCAGAACCTTTAAATTAAATGCTTTAGAAAATTTGAAAAACGATTTAACGCAGTTTTTAAAATAGATTTCATACAATAATGTTTTAACTTACGACCTTTTATCTTGAGGATAAAATTTTATGGGGCTTTTGATCTTTGTTTTAATCATCATTGCATTGGTGATTGGTGCAATCATGATTCGCAACAATATTGTTCGACATCACAATGCAACCATTCGTGCATGGTCAGATGTAGCTAGCTATGAACGTCAAAAAATCAAAATTTTAGATGGATTACAGCCTTTGGTTGAGCAATATTCCAATTTTGAACAAGGGACTTTGGCAAAAGTCACTGAACTCCGTCAAAACATTATGAATTTGAACGTAAACAGTACCGATGTCAGCCAATTACAGCGTATTGAAGCCTTAAATCAAGATCTAATGCGCAGCCTGAATGTTGTGGTTGAAAACTATCCAGAGCTCAAAGCCAATGATATTTATCTGAAAATGATGAATGAAATTGAAGAACAAAACGAAAATGTCGGTGCGGCGATTACTATTTTTAACCGCAACGTTGAGTTGTTCAACAACCACATTCAAGTGTTTCCTAACAATATTATTAATACGCTATTGCTGAGTAAAAAAGCGGTTCGCCCTTTCCGCGATCAAGCTGCCAGCCAAAATTTTGATTATCGTCCGAACTTTTAAGTTCGGGCTTTAATGCACAAAAGTAAAAAAATAATGATGAGGTGATCAAGCACCTCCAAAACTAGAAAGAAAAATAAAATATGCAAAATCAAATTAATGCACTGAAAAATGTGCTGATTCAGGCGTTTTTCAAACTCTATGAGCAGCACCAAGACGACCATATTTACGCATGTACGTTGGTGTTCAATCCCTATTTTTCCATGGACTATATCGCAGTCTCTACGCAGCGTAGTATTTTTGTCGAAGATGAAGATTCTGCTCAATATCTTGCAGCGCATGATCGATGGAATGTGTCGAAATGGCGCTATCGTAGCCTACTGGCTTTAAGTCAAGACTTGGCGCAGTTCAAACTGACATCTGTAAATGAAGTGGGCCATTTAAACCTTGATCCATCTTCTATAAAAATTACGATAAAGTCTGAATCGGCTAACCATCTTTCAATCTTGCTCAATGCCATACAACAAACAAAATTCGACTTGGTTCAGTCCTACGGCATAGAACTGGACAATATTCTGTTTTTTATCACGGTCCCGACACAGCCCGAAATAGAAATTTATTCAGCTCAGGTTTTAAATCCTCCAAGTACACAACTTGACGATTTTCTCAAATCCAAACAACCCCTCAAGCTCGACAGTTTACCCAAGCGTATGAAGCTGTCTCAGTATGATAAAGACCTGCTGATTGATTTGGCTCAAATCGTTGAAATACAACCTTATAACTATTTACATGTAGCTAATGAAGTCTATCTTTTAAGCTTAGAAAAAAGCTATGCAACCACGAATCCTTATATTCAAAAGCTTATTGACAGTATCGTGGCCATGACATCGGACCCGAAAGGCACATTTGCGATGGAAAAAGAAGAAATTTTGCAGCGAATTAACCAGTTCTATTTTAATGCCAAGAGTTCAGATGGAGCCTTGTCACAAGACGCAATCTATAAATTTACAGACTTAACACCCGACAAAGCTAGCGTTTAACCGCAGAATCAAGGAAAATAGAGCACTTTTAGCACTCTTACCATCAGCGAACTGTTTTTTCGCCTTGATCTGGACCTTGTATGAAGTTTGAAAAATTGGCGCAATCGGGCCGTGCTCGTCGCGGCCGTTTAACCCTTGAACATGGTGTTGTTGAAACACCTATGTTCATGCCTGTCGGTACTTACGGTACTGTAAAAGGCATGCTCCCACGTGACATTAAAGAAATTAAATCCCAAGTTATTTTGGGCAATACCTTCCATTTATATCTTCGCCCAGGCCTAGATGTCATTCGTGAACATGGTGGTTTACACCAATTCATGAAATGGAATAACCCGATTTTGACAGATTCAGGCGGTTTCCAAGTCTTCAGCCTTGGCGCTATGCGCAAAATTAAAGAAGATGGCGTAACTTTCCGCTCTCCAATTGACGGCTCTAAAGTCTTTTTATCTCCTGAAATTTCGATGGATATTCAGCACACGCTGAATTCAGACATCGTGATGATTTTTGATGAATGTACGCCTTATCCTGCGACACATGAAGAAGCGCAAAAATCATTGCAGCTTTCTTTGCGTTGGGCAAAACGCTGTAAAACTCAACATCATGACGTGCTGAAAAACCGTAATGCACTATTTGGTATTATCCAAGGCGGCATGTATGAAGATTTACGTGATGAATCTTTAAATGGTCTGAAAGAAATTGATTTTGATGGTTATGCCATTGGCGGCTTGTCTGTTGGCGAACCTAAAGAAGAAATGATCAAAGTATTGGATTATCTTCCAGAGAAAATGCCTGCGGATAAACCACGTTACTTGATGGGAGTCGGTAAACCAGAAGATATCGTAGAAGCGGTTCGTCGCGGTGTCGATATGTTTGACTGTGTAATGCCAACTCGAAATGCACGTAATGGTCATTATTTTGTGACCGACGGTTTAGTGCGTATTCGTAATGCCAAATATCGTCATGATCAAAGTCCGCTTGACCCACATTGCGACTGTTATACATGTACAAACTTCACCAAATCTTATCTCTTCCATCTTGAGAAATGCGGCGAAATGCTCGGTTCGATGCTCGGTACTATTCATAACTTACGTTATTACCTACGTCTGACCGAAGCGATGCGTGATGCTCTCGATCATGGCACTTTTGATGAGTTTGTTGAAGACTTTTATCGTCGTCGCGGCATGGAAGTGCCACCTTGTCCTCAAGATTAATTCTTTCAGCATTTGCGCTGAAGAAAAAGACAAGGTAAATTGCTGAACAAGTCCAATTTATTTATCAAAGTATTGATAACCAGTTTTTTTAGTTTAGGAAAATGAAATGAGCCTTTTTATTTCTACTGCTCACGCGGCAGGTGAAGCTGCACAGCAACCGAGCATGATGGCAAACCTGTTGATGATTGCGGTATTTGTCGCAATCTTCTACTTCTTGATCTGGCGCCCTCAATCAAAACGTGCAAAAGAACATCGTGCACTAATTGAAAGCCTAGGTGTTGGTAGTGAAGTTGTTTTTGCGGGCGGTTTAATGGGTAAAATCACAAAAATCGAAGGTGATTTTGCAGTTGTTGAACTGAACCGTGGCGTAGAAGTAAAAGTACAACGCGCAAGTGTGATTTCAGTTCTGCCTGAAGGCACTCTAAATAACCTTTAATCAAAAAATAAGTCGTGCACCCGCACGGCTTTTTTCATTTTAAGAAGAAAACGAATGCGTTACCCAGCATGGAAATATCTACTGATTCTAGTGGTACTAGTCATCAGTACATTATATGCCCTGCCAAGTTTGTATCCTGATGAACCTGCTGTTCAAATTTCAGGTGCCAAAGCCGGTACCCAGATTGACCAAAGCATCGTACAAAAAGCAGAGCAGATTTTAAAATCTGAAAATATTGCCAGCCATGACAATAGCTTCACCAATAATGCCGCTTTATTACGTGTTGATTCGAGCGAACAACAATTAAAAGCGAAAGAAGCACTACGTCGTGGGCTCGGTGAAAATTATGTTGTCGCACTGAACCTTGCGCCTACTACCCCAGAATGGCTACAAAAAATTGGTGCTAAACCAATGAAGCTGGGTCTGGATTTACGTGGTGGTGTACATTTCCTACTCGAAGTGGATATGGATAAAGCCATTTCACAACGTATGGAAACGTCTGCGGCTGACTTACGTCGCCAACTTCGTGACAATAAATTAAAATTCAATAGCTTATCTTTGAACAACAACACCATTACGATGCAATTTGCAAATAATGATGACCGTTCTGCAGCTATGGATTTCCTTCGTCGTAACGGCAATGAATATACTCAACAAGCGGTTGCAACTACTGAAGGTTCGACTCTTCGTCTAAGCTACACAGATACACGTAAACAAGAAATTCAGTCTTATGCTGTCAACCAAAACTTAACGACTTTACGTAACCGTATTAACGAGTTAGGTGTAGCGGAAGCATTAGTACAAACTCAAGGTAGCAATCGTATTGTGGTTGAATTACCGGGTGTGCAAGATACTGCTGAAGCAAAACGTGTACTTGGTCGTACTGCAAACCTTGAGTTCCGCTTAGTTTCTGATTTAAACGATCAATATATCGATCCTTACACAGGTCAAGCAAAAGGCTCATTACCGCCAGGTACAGAAGCATTTGCTTATGAATCTTTGGACAGCGGTCGTCAATTATTGCTTAACCGTAACCGTATCTTAACAGGTGAACGTGTACAAAATGCGTCATCAGGTTTTAGCCAAGATACAGGTGGTGCTGAAGTAAATATTACTTTGGATACTGCGGGCGGTAAGTTGATGTCTGAAGCCACTCGTAATGCTGTAGGCAAACGAATGGCTGTTCTGTTCATCGAGAACAAACAAAAAATTAGTTATGTTGCAGATCCTACAACAGGCACACAAACTGAAGTTCGTACACCTTATACCGAATCTGTGGTCATCAATGCGGCAACGATTCAAGCCGTATTGGGTTCTCAGTTCCGTATTACTGGTCTGGATTCACCTCAAGAAGCGTCTGAACTTGCATTGATGTTACGTGCAGGTGCATTGGCAGCGCCAATGTACTTCGTTGAAGAACGTGTAATTGGTCCGAGTCTCGGTCAAGAAAACATTGACAAAGGCGTATTATCAACTCAAATCGGTTTCTTATTGGTTGCGATTTGGATGGTGGTCTTCTTCCGTGTGTTCGGTTTGATTGCCAACTTTGCTCTCGTGGTTAACCTTGCCATGATTTTAACCATCATGTCTTGGATTGGCGCGTCCCTCACCCTTCCGGGTATTGCAGGTATCGTGATTACCATTGGTATGGCGGTCGACGCCAACGTACTGATCTGTGAGCGGATACGAGAAGAAATTAAATGGGGTGCCTCGCCGAAACAGGCGATTGTTGCGGGTTATGATCGTGCGTATAACACCATCTTTGACTCCAACTTAACCACATTCTTGGTTGCTTTCATTCTGTTTGCAATTGGTACAGGCCCGATTAAAGGCTTCGCGGTTACCCTAATGATTGGTATTGTGTGCTCGATGTTCACAGCGATTACCGTGACACGTGCAATCGTACAAATCATTTATGGTAAAAAACGTAACCTGAAGAAGTTGAGCATTTAGGAGATCTAAGATGACTGAAAATACTCAACCGAAACAATACGGCCGTCCGGACAACGAGCGCATTATTCCGTTTATGAAGATTGCCAAACCGGCAGCCTTGATATCGATTATTTTAACGCTCGCAAGTATCTTTTTTATTTGCACCAAAGGTCTAAACCTCGGTTTGGACTTTACTGGCGGTGTGGCAGCAGAGTTGAACTATAGTCAACCAGTAAAATCTACCGATGTGAGCTCAGCGCTGACAAAAGCTGGTTTTAAAGACCCTGTGGTACAAACCTTAGGATCTGACCGCGACCTGATGGTTCGTATGCCAGTTCAAAAAGACATTGAAGCTGAAGACCTAACCAAAGCCATTACGACTGCCGCTCAATTGCCAGGCAATAAAGCAGAAGTACATAAAGTTGATGTGGTTGGTGGTCAAGTCGGTAATGAACTCTACGTGCGTTCTGCGGGCGCTGTTGGTCTTGCCCTACTGCTCATGCTGGTTTATGTCACTATTCGCTTTGAGTTCAAACTTGCGATGGGCGCTGTACTGTCTTTATTCCACGATATCGTGGTGACCATTGGTATCTTTGCTATGATGCAGTGGCCGTTTGACTTAACAGTTTTGGCTGCGCTACTCGCGATTATCGGCTTCTCGCTCAACGATAACATCGTTGTATCTGACCGTATTCGTGAAAACTTCCGTAAGATTCGCGGTGCTGAACCTCTTGAAGTTGTGAACAGTGCTTTGACTGAAACACTTCGCCGTACCATTCACACCTCTATGACACTGTTACTGGTTGTTGTAGCGATGATGGTACTGGGCGGTGATGGTCTGAAATGGTTCTCTGTTGCAATGTTTGTTGGTGTATTTGTGGGTACATATTCATCAATTTACATTGGTACAGCCTTCGCGTTATGGCGTGGCCTGAACCGTCAAGACTTCATTGTACAAGTGAAGCCTGAATTTGAAGAAGAAGAGATTCCTTAAGCTTTTCGACTTATAGTTCAAATCAAAACCCATCTTCGGATGGGTTTTTTTATGCGACTACGTTAAATAAATGAGCTAGGTAAGATCGCAATAATAGGATGTAATTTTTCAATATCGGATTGCAGGAATTCCACCTGTCGTTTTTGGTCTAGACTTGCAAATTGCCACGTGTCATCTGTTTGCTGTATCACGTTTAAAATAAGATTTAAGCCATTCCGCAAATATACACAGGCTAGATCCGATCTCTCCACTCCTCGCCTTTCATCACAGACCACAAGCCAACCCTCTTGTAATACAGGGGCATAATACGACGCTGTGATGCGAATAAAATATAAGCCTTGAGTGTTTTTAAATAATGCTGAATATTGAGATGCATTATTTGAAATCGGTTTTAATGAAAATGCCTGTGTCTCAACCACCTGCATTTCAAAAAGGACCAAGCTTGCTTGCTCCTCAGTGCACTTGTCTTGTTCTATAAACTGAACCTCATTATCTAAACTTCCCTTAATGAGTCCCAATTGTGACTCTAACTCACGTGCAAATTTCTCTCCAATCTGCCGATGACTATTTAATAATTGGGAAATTAAAGGAACTGCTAAGCCAAAATGTTCACACACGGCTTTGCCATTTTTAAAAGAGCCTGTTGCCACCCAGTGGTCAATGGCTTGTGTTAGATTCTGTCGACGCTTTTCAAAAAGCTCTGAAGGCAGCATAAGCATTCAATTTTATAATTTCTCTCCCCCAATATAATAAAAAACCCGCACGCAGCGGGTTTTTTATACAGCTTTATTTTTAGCTACCTTGTACCAAGCGACGTGCGCTGATAATGCCTGGTTGTTGCTCTAGACGTGCCAACAGTTTCGACAACTGCGCCAAGCCCTTCACTTCAATCAACAGCTTCATATTGGCAATACCATCACTTTCCGAAATCGTATTCACCTGACGAATGTTGATTTGGTCTGAGAAAATCACTTGAGTCAAATCTTTGAGTAAACCACGACGGTCATAAGCTTCCACCACGATTTGTACACTTTGACCACGGGTTGGCTGCATTTCCCAATCTGCTTCAACGGCACGTTCAGGCTCTTGTCCAATCATACGGATATAATCCGGACATGCGACCTTATGGATACTCACGCCACGATTCAGCGTGATATAACCAGCAATCGATTCACCATGCACAGGCTGACAACATTGAGCAATGTGTAGTTCTACATTGTCCAGACCATCAATCAAAATACCATGCGCCGAAAGCGTATGACTTGCACGTGGGTTCAAGGTCGGTTTTAACACCAGTTCAGGCTCATCCTGATCGAGGTGCATATGACGGTTAACCTGATTGATTAAGGCATGTAAGCTAATGTCACCACTCACCAAGCCAATCAATATATCTTCACCCAATTTCACATTAAAATGATTGCAGTAATCATTCAAATCGATACTTTTCGGGTGAATCGCCAAACGTGACAATTCTTTATTCAGAATCTCACGTCCCACTTCCAAGTTTTTACTACGGTCTTGCTGACGGAACCAATGACGCAACTTGTCACGTGCACGAGCCGTCTTGATATAACCCAGCGAGTTCACCAACCAATCTCGGTTCGGTTCACGATCTTTCTTGGTTAAAATCTCGACCTGCTCCCCAGTTTTTAGGGTATAGGTTAGAGGCACATAACGTTGGTTCACCCGTGCTGCATAGCACTTGTTACCCACTTCAGTATGCACATGATAGGCAAAGTCGAGCACAGTCGAACCGCGTGGTAATTCTTTGATATCACCGTCACGACTAAACACATAGATTTTCTCAAAATCTTCAAACTCTTGGATTTGTTCGAAGTTTTCAGAATCTTCATCTTCTTTATGTGCGCTGGCATCATTTCGTTCTTGATAATGTTCAAGCACTGCACGCAAAGAATGTAAGCGATGATTAAATGAATAATCTGTGGTTTTAGAGCCTTCTTTATAGTTAAAGTGCGAACACACCCCGAGTTCAGCTTCTTCGTGCATATTGTGCGTACGAATTTGCACTTCTAAAGATTTGTTCTCTGCAATCACGGCCGTGTGCAGTGAGCGATAACCATTGGCTTTCGGGTTGGTAATATAATCATCGAACTGATGCGGAATATGACGCCAAATCTGATGAACGATCCCCAGTGTATGATAACACTCAGGTACATTATCCACCAAAACACGAACCGCTCGAATGTCATAAAGCTGATCAAAGCTCAGGTTCTTACTCTTCATTTTTCGATAAATCGAATAAATGTGTTTAACCCGACCATTAATCTCGGCCTCAATGCCATGATCTAACAGTTCTTTACGCAACTTTTCTGTTACGAACTGAATATATTGTTCACGCTCTAAACGTTTTTCATTTAGTAAGGATGCAATTTCTTTATAACGTTCAGGTGCTAGATAACGGAAAGCGAGATCTTCAAGCTCCCACTTAAGCTGTGCAATCCCTAAACGGTGCGCGAGCGGCGAGTAAATGGTTAAAATTTCTCGTGCGACACGCTCTTGACGCTCTTTGGTTGAATGCGCTAACTCACGTAATGCATAGGTACGTTCAGAAAGTTTGATTAATACAACGCGAACATCTTCGGTCACCGAAATCAGCATTTTATAAATGCCAGTCAAATGTTCACGCTGGTTATTATTAAAATGATCTTCTAAACGTTTATTTTGCTCAATCAGGTCAGACAACTTACCCATGGCAAGCGTGCCTTTCACCAAAGCATGCACTTGATCGCCAAATTTGCTTTGGACTTCTTCTAAACTGGTTACGCCTTCACGAACACTTCGATACAGCATGGCTGCTGATAACGTATCTTCATCCGCATACAGATGAGCAAGAATATCCGCCATTTCAATACCGGTATAGAAGGTATTTGAGCGATGGTTGACCGTTGTTTCAAGTTCATTCTGTAAGGTCAGATGTGCAACTTCTTCGAGTTGCTTTAGAGGAGCCCCGTCAAACATGCCACTCACACGTTCTAGCCATTCAGCTAGATCATGCTGTGCTTGCTCGGCATGTTCTACAGTCGTTTCCTGTGACAACTCATTGAGACGTCCAGGTAATTGTTCACGTACTGTGACCATACCCTACTCCTAGTTTTCTACGCTTCATAACTTTTGATCGTTTATCTGATTTTCTTTTTCGAACAAAGCAATCGATTCGACATGCCCTGTATGGGTAAACATGTCCATGACACCCGCTTTTTTCAAACGGTAGCCTTGTTGTACCAGCATTCCAGCATCGCGTGCTAGTGTTGCAGGATTACATGACACATAAACGATTCTTTTTGCACCAAATTTGGGCACATAACGCATTATTTCTTCTGCACCAGAACGTGGTGGGTCTATCAATAATGCATCAAATCCTTGTTTTGCCCAAGAATGATGCGAAAAATCTTTTGTTAAATCTTGTGAATAAAATTTCAGTTGCGAAAGGCCATTGTTTTGTGCATTTTCTGCACCACGCTGAACCATTTCTTCACTCCCTTCAACTGCAACGACTTGACCCGTTGAACCCACACATTGAGCAAGTGGTAAAGAAAAGTTTCCTAAACCACAAAACAGATCTAGAACTCGCTCACCTTGTTGTAACTGAAGCAATTCACATGCCAGT
Organism: Acinetobacter sp. YH12128; assembly: GCF_013418655.1. Classification (NCBI taxonomy): domain Bacteria; kingdom Pseudomonadati; phylum Pseudomonadota; class Gammaproteobacteria; order Moraxellales; family Moraxellaceae; genus Acinetobacter; species Acinetobacter sp. YH12128. The sequence continues at coordinate 96,744 of NZ_VPBO01000009.1, forward strand.
TTCACCATTTGCGGATTAATCGTGGAATTCACTTGTGTGAAGTCTTGAGGATTAAAGCCAAATTCCACACCAAAGTCACTTAGACCATAGTGCAGACGCATCGGTGCATCGGGATAATCCACGCGATGTAAGCTGTCTGGCCCTTCAGGTTGTAAGTACAGTTGCCACTCTTTATGTAACGCAAATTTTACTAATTGGTTGACATCTTCCGCGCAAAGTTCCGCCGTATGACGAATCAGGAGGGCAATTTCTTGATCTCCCATGGCCAGTTCAATATGCCCAATATCTGCTTTACCTTGCAGACTTTGTAACAATTGTTTGAGTGTGGTGATTGAGCCAAACTCACGATCCAACACCATACAACGGTCAATCGAAGTCAGTTTATTTGACTGGCTCTCACGAAAGCCGACCACGAGCTTATCTTTTGCAGGTAGGTAACGCACACCGATACGTGCTTTGCGACGGTAATCTTCACGCAATGAACGTAACGGAGCTAACCATTGATCAGGCTGAATGCCGGCAAAATGTTGCAAATGTGATTGTAAAACATCTTGTTTTAAACGAATTTGCTCGTCGGGATGGATATGTTGCATGCTACAACCACCGCAGACCCCATAATGTGGGCAGGCCGGTTTTACTCGTAGTGTAGACTCTTCACTCAGCAACTCCAGACTGTCTGCTTCTTCAAGGCGCTTAACGACATTGGTAATACGCGCACGCACGGTTTCACCCGGCAAGGCATAACGGATAAAGACTTTCTTACCGTGTTTTTCTGCAGGATGATCTGGATGCGTCCCAAAGTGCGCTATGCCTCGCCCCTCATGTGAAAGCGATTCAACCTGAAATGTATAAATGGGTTGTTGGGCTTTTTGGGGTTTGGCTTTGTGTTTCATGCGTACCTAATGTGTGGAAGATGGGAAATCAGATTGGGTGAATTCGGTACGTTGCGAGGTTTGCTGCCATACCAATAAAAAGTCAGCGTGTTGCGGCTGAGTTTGTAAATATTGAATCGTACTTTGAATCAAGTGCTGATGATCATTCAATAATAACTGCCCTTTCAGCAACAGCCAGCGTAAATAAATCAACCATGTATTGAGCACATCGCCTTCACAGTAGCTGGTCAGTTCAGTCCACTGTTGTTCACGTACATATTCAGGCACATGGTAGCCACCATCACCACGTTTACCAGGGAAACCAAGTAAATGTGCTGCATCGTCAAGTTTTTGAAAATGACGACCATGGAACATGGCCATGACATCCATCAAATCTACATGACGATGATGATAACGATTCTGGTAGTTATTATAGCGCTTTTGCGTATCAATCTCTCCCTGATCGAACAAACTTGGTGCAGATAGTCCGTGATACATGGCACGGAACAAAATCACAGGCAAATCAAACTGTGAACCGTTCCAACTGACCAAGGTCGGATGACGCTTTTCAAAAATAGAAACGAATTTTTTTAAAATTTCAGCTTCGCTATTGTCTTCACGGCTAAATGAAAACAACTTCATGCCCTTTTCATCAATCCATAGTCCAGAGATACAGACAATTTCATGCAAGGCCAAACGCTGAAAATCCGTGCCCGCCTCTTGGCGACGCAGTTTAGTCAGCGCAGCATCTAGATCCACCTCAGGCAGATCCAGTCCATACAAATGCGCACCTGACTTCAAATCTGTCAGTGTTTCGATATCAAAAATTAAAACAGGTAAACGCATAAGTACTCACCAGTGCCGATCGGCCACTGTAATTATTCAGGATCAACAACAGAGAATAGACCAGTAGACAAGTATCGGTCACCACGGTCACATACGATGCAAACAATCACGGCATCCGGATTTTCTTCAGCCAATTTAACTGAAGCCCATACCGCACCACCCGATGAGGTACCTGCACTGATACCTTCTGTACGTGCTAAACGACGAGCTGTTTTTTCCGCTTCAATTTGCGGAATATCCATAATGCGATCAACACGTGAAGGGTCAAAAATCGTAGGAAGATATTCTTGTGGCCAACGGCGAATACCGGCAATGTTTGAACCTTCAGACGGTTGTAAACCAACAATTTGAATATCCGGATTTTGTTCTTTTAAATATTTCGAAATCCCCATAATGGTCCCGGTGGTTCCCATTGAGCTGACGAAATGTGTAATTTTACCACCTGTTTGTTTCCAAATTTCAGGCCCAGTAGTAAGGTAATGTGCTTCCACATTGTCTGGGTTACCAAACTGGTTTAGGACTAAACCTTTGCCGTCTTTTTCCATTTGAAGGGCAAGATCACGTGCTTCTTCCATGTTTTCTGATTCGATCAGTTCAGCACCGTAGGCACGCATGGCATCTTTACGCTCTTGGCTAGAACTTGCGGGCATGATCAAAGTCATTTTATAGCCACGCATTGCTGCAACCATGGCTAAAGCAATCCCCGTATTTCCGCTCGTCGCTTCAATCAACGTATCACCCAGTTTAATCTGACCACGCTTTTCCGCTTGCATAATCATGTTATATGCAGGGCGATCTTTGACCGAACCCGCTGGGTTATTGCCTTCTAACTTGGCTAATACTGTTGCTTGAGTATGACTTGCCAGACGCTGTAAACGCACTAACGGCGTGTTGCCGACGTAATGGTCTAATAAAAAATCGTCTGCTTGAAAATCAGGGGTTGTATTACTCATTATTCACACCTATATCGAGGTGCGCCTATTGTATGAAAAAATGCCTTTGCCTGCACCCATTTGCCTCGCTTTTTCGCGAAAGTAATTAAAGCGCAATCAGTTTTAAATAATCCATGCTAATATTCGGGGCATAAGGAATAAACTGCTTAAACCATGTCAAATATCAACAAAAAGCTTTTTAAACGCCTACACTTAAATCATGCCTATGGTCAGTTGATTGCACTTATTTTCGTGCCGATCACCATTTTGGCCTGTGTCGGTGCAATGTTGGTAATAACAGAAACCTCCAATGCAGCCAAAGCACAACAAAAACAAATGGCTGTCGCGATCCTGACGCGCTATCAACCCACGTCAGAATCTGCCATAGAGTTACTCAACCATTATCCGTGGCAGTTTGATCAAGCTCGTAATGCCATGCAAAGCATGTTGAACGAAAAACATTTGATTCGTGCTGCGATTATAGATTTCAAAGGCAATAACCGCCTGAGCATTGGCTTTCAAGATCAAGCTATTTGGCCTGCTTTTGAGAGTAAAGCATCTTTTATTGGACCAATTCCACATCAGGGTAACCATGTTTATGCCCTGAAAATTTCAGATTCAACCCAGACGCCGGCATGGTTAAGCATTGAACTGGATAATCAACCGCTGCAAATTGCCCGCTATCGCGTGTTAATCGTGTTGATTGCAACAGGTTTATTGACACTCTTATTACTTTTGCTGTGTTTGAATTTTTATTCACGTCGTTGGATCGCACCAATGTACGAAATTCGCATGCAGTTACAACGTTTAAATGCCGATACTCTAGATCAGCACATGATCATTAACAGTACTGGCGAGCTCCGTTTATTACAGCGTGATATTGCCAATGTGGTTAAACGCTTACATTTCAGCTTTTTAGAACTGCGTGAACATACCGAACAAACGGAAGATGACTTAAGACGCACGCTTGATACTTTAGAAGTGCAAAATATTACCTATCGTCAAGCACGTGACCAAGCAATCCATGCCAATCAGTCGAAGTCGGTGTTCTTGGCCAATATTTCCCATGAACTGCGCACGCCACTCAACAGTATTGATGGCTTTATTCATCTTTTACTGCGCCAAGGCAACCTCAGTAATGAACAAAATTTATATCTACAAACGATTCGTAAATCTTCTGCGCACTTATTGGCTTTAATTAATGATGTGCTTGATTTCTCCAAAATTGATGCAGGTAAATTAGAACTTGAAACTGCGCAATTTGACTTAGAAGAAGCCGTCTTTGATGTGATGGATATGTTGTCACCATTGGCAGCACAAAAGCACATCGATATGACCTTCTACTATGCGGACAATGTGCCGAAATTTGTGGTTGGTGATGCCCTTCGCTTCAAACAAATTTTGACCAACTTAATTTCAAATGCGATTAAATTCACTCCAGATGGTGAAATTATTGTCCGTGTCCGTATGGAGCATGATGACATCGGTCAATGTCTGCTGCACTTTAGTGTCCAAGACAGTGGTATCGGCCTAAGCGGTACTGACCGCAAGAAACTGTTTGAATCCTTCTCACAAGGTGATGCATCTGTGACCCGTCAATTTGGCGGTACAGGTTTAGGTCTTGCCATCTCCAAACAATTGGTCAGCCTAATGCATGGACAAATTGGTTTTGAAGATAACCAAGAACGTGCCCCAACGGAAAAAGGTTCAACCTTCTGGTTTACTGCGCGCTTTGTGGTCGATGAAGAAATTGAAATTGTGCATCCACAATTTAGCAATCTACAAGTCGTTTCCTACTTAGCACATCCAGCAACCGCCAATGTCCTGCGTCATTACTTAGAAAATTATGATGTTGAACATATTGAAACGCAGTCAATCCTAGATTTATTTAGCCGACTCAATCAGTTGCAAACCAACGAAAATACCTGGTTGATCGTCGATCATAGTGGTGACTCCGAAGCTTTACTGAAAGAAATTCGTCATCGTTATAGCGGTAACTTAGCGGTTTATGGCTACCAAATGATGCTCGATCCAAACATGTTGAACGAGTACCGTGCTCGCCCATTGCATCAACCCCTCAGCCGTACAGCGCTGATTCAGTTGTTGAGTAATGAGCCGTGGTTTGATCATGAGCAACATGAAGAATTTAATGGTCAAGGTCTGCACATTTTGGCTGTCGACGACCATTTACCAAACCTGATTGTACTTGAAGCCCTGCTCTCTGAGCTGAATGTGAAAACCACCAAGGCTTTAAGTGGACAAGAAGCCATTGAAATCATTCAAGCTCGCCAAGAGCAAGGTTTGGCAGCTTTTGACCTCATCTTTATGGATATTCAAATGCCTGTGATGTCAGGTGTTGATACCACGCGTGCCATTCGATCACTTGAGTCGACCTTTGAAAATCATAAGCGCCTTCCTATCATCGCTTTGACGGCACATGCGCTCTCTGATGAAAAACAAAAGCTTCTGCAAAGTGGTATGGATGACTATGTCACCAAGCCCATTCAAATGGATCAAATTATTCAAATCTTGACTCAATGGACTACCGATAACTTTAAGAAAGTACCGGTTTTAGAGCGCAGTTCGGTGATTGAAGCTCTAGAGCCAAGTATTTTAGATTGGCAGCAAAGCTTGCAGTTGGCCGCGAATAAAGAAGACCTTGCGGTCGATTTACTGAAAATGCTCGTCGATAGCTTTGAGCAAGAAACCCATGAAATGGCACAGCTCATAGAAGATGAAGATTTTCCACAATTAGAGCATGTACTACATCGGCTTTATGGCGCAACCCGCTATGTGGGCGCTCCAACCCTCCAAGAGGTTTCAGGTCAATTTGAGCAATTTGTTTCGACCTTACGTAAGGAACGCCGTAAAGCAGATGACGCTTTTGTCCAAGAAACCCTGAACCGTTTTGATGAGTTAAAAAATGTCATGGCTCAAGTTGAACACGCAGCTCAACAAATCTTAGCCAAACAAAATAATTAAGCACAGTCCGACTAAAGTCAGTGCCGTCCAGCTTCTGTTGTGACTGCACTGTCATGTATCCTATCAGGGTGCATGCTATGCTCGGGCGCAGAAACAACAAGAGTAATTACCATGGCTTTATTACGTGTAGAAAAAAATAATGGCATTGCAACGGTTTACTTAAACCGTCCAGAAAAACGTAATGCAATGAGCTTTGCATTGCTCAAAGAATTGGTCAGCACCGCTGAAAAATTAAAAAAAGATCGTAGCTTACGCTGTGTCATTTTAACCGGTGAAGCCAATGTATTTAGTGCTGGCATTGATTTGGCTGACCTAAATGATCCGAAAAATCGTGCCTATGCTGCATGGGAACTGTTAAAACCCGGTCAAAGTTTATTTCAAAAAGCTTTTCTGATTTGGCAGCAACTTCCTGTGCCGGTGATTGCCGCACTTGAAGGCTTTTGCTTTGGTGCAGGCATGCAACTTGCCTTGGCTGCCGATATCCGTATTGCCCACCCGAAAACGCAAATGTCGATTATGGAAAGTCGTTGGGGCTTAGTCCCTGATATGGGCTTAACCCGCTCACTCAAAGGTGTGATTGGACTGGATTTAGCCAAAGAATTAACCCTTACAGCACGTATTTTTGACGCAGAATATGCCAAGGAAATTGGATTGGTGACACATTTAAATGAACAACCTTTGCTTCAGGCGCAGCAGTTAGCCGAAGAATTATCACAACGTTCTCCAGATGCTTTGGCAGCAGCAAAACAAGTCTTAGATGCCATGGAACATAGTCCAAAACGATCTTTACGCTTAGAAAAAATCTGGCAATTAAAATTACTGCTCGGCAAAAACAGCCAATTGGCACGTAAAAAAGACAAGAACCCTGAGGTTCAGTTTTTACCACGCCAATATAAGTAAAATAGTCACACAGGATAGATTGAGTACAGCACATGGCGTTTGATCGTAATACAAAAATTGCATTTTTAGGTATGGGGCTGATGGGTAGCCGCATGGCCACGCGCCTCATTCAGGCAGGATTTGAAGTTGCGGTGTGGAACAGAACTGCTGCTGCGTGTGATGAGTTGATTGCGATTGGCGCGACAGCGCTTCAATTGGAGAAGATTGCCCATTATCCTGTGGTTTTATCTTGTCTCGCAGATGATGCTGTTGTTGCCGCGGTGTATGCAAGCATCGAAAATCATTTAGCGGCAGGACAAATTATTGTCGACTTCTCGAGTCTTTCTGTGAATCAAACTCATCAATTGGCTCATGCTGCAACGTTGAAACAAGTCACTTGGATTGACTCTCCTGTTTCGGGGGGCACAGCAGGCGCTGAGCAAGGCACTTTGGTCATCTTTGCCGGCGGTGATGCTCAAACGATTCAAGATTTGAGTCTGATCTACAATGTTTTATCACAACGTGTTACCCGCATGGGCGACTCAGGTACAGGTCAAGCCACCAAAATTTGTAATCAGCTGATCGTCGCTGCCAATAGCACGTTAATCGCAGAAGCCGTCGCATTAGCCGAGAAATCAGGTGTAGACACCACGTTATTAGCACCAGCACTTGCTGGTGGATTTGCAGACTCAAAGCCTTTTCAGATTTTAACTCCACGTATGGCAACGCATCAGTTCGAGCCCGTGCAATGGAAAGTTCAAACTTTATCTAAAGACCTGAATAATGCAGTCCAACTGGCTGCCCAGTTTGAATTAAGCATCCCTGTTGCCAGCCTTGCTTTATCGCAACTCAAAGCCCATCAGGACAATGGTTTTGCAGAAAAAGATTTAGCCACCATCATTCAACATGTCGAACATAACTAACGACTTTCACTTTAGAAGTAAATTGCTTCAAGGACGATATACATGACTCAGCTCGCGGTTAATTTATCCATGATTTTTACCGAAGTGCCATTGTTAGAGCGTTTTGCGTTGGCTCGTGAACACGGTTTTAAGCATGTAGAAATTCAGTTTCCGTATGAGCTGAGTATTGAGCAAATCCAAACCCAGCTCACTATCAATGATTTAAGCCTGTGTTTAATTAATGTCCCTGCGGGTGATTTGATGCAAGGCGGCGATGGTCTTGCGGGAGTTCCGGGGCGTGAAAATCAATTTCATCAAGCCTTAGAACAATGCATTCGCTATGCCACTGCGTTAAATGTACCGAGTGTCAATATTTTAGCCGGCAAACAGCCACAAGATGCTGACTTGCTCCCATGTTTAAATACCTTGTCGAGCAACCTCAAACTGGCGTGCCACATGTTGTCTGAACATCATATTCAACCGGTATTTGAAATGATTAATGGCACTGATATGCCGCGCTTTTTGGTCCAAAATATTGCCCAAGCTCAGGAAATGCTTGAAGCTGTACAACACTCTACTTTGAAGATGCAATATGACTGCTACCACATGGCGATGATGGGTGAAGATATTCTCAGTACTTTGGCAGAAAATATTCAGGATATCGGTCACATACAGTTTGCTGACTGTCCGGGGCGACATGAACCTGACTCAGCGCAGATTCCATTTGCAGAGATTTTTAAATGGTTAGATCAAAGCCAATATACAGGTTACATCGCGGCTGAATACCGACCACGAAGCAACTCATCACATTCTTTTGCGTGGAAAGACAAATACTTCCCTCATTTAGCCAATGGTCAATGACGTGTTGATTTGAAATTCAGCAACAAAACCGCTATATTAGACCATGTAAAATTGTCAGGAAATCATACCCTCTATGAATTTAGAACCATCGCCCAGCGCTTCTAATTCTCTCGATCTCGCAAATATCAAAGATGTACAAGCTTGTTTAGCTGTTGTACGTAAAGCACTTGAAGATGTAAAAGCCAAAGATATTGTTGAACTTGATATCAAAGCAATCAGCAACGTAGCAGATGCGATTGTTATTGCGAGCGGTACTTCAACTCGTCACATTAAGTCTCTTGCAGACAACGTGGCAGAAGAAGCACGTAAAGCTGGATTCCGCCCTATCGGTGTTGAAGGCGAACGTGATGCAGAATGGATCCTGATTGATCTCGGTTTTGTAGTGGTACATGTGATGTTACCTACAGCACGTAAATTCTATGATTTAGAAAGCTTATGGCGTACAGCTCCAGAAACTGTAGCTTAAGCTTCCAGAAAAAAGCGACCTAATTAGGTCGCTTTTTTTATCCCTTGATTTCATACACGGACAATCAGCTTCATGGTGTTTCCCCCGGCACTAAACCAGTTGATGTAAATCCACCTCAGGATAATTGGCTTTTATTTTCAGCTTGGTTTGTGCATAAACTTGGTCTGCACGCATCGGGCCATAAAAGTCACAATACACTTCATAAATGCTCGTTAAAACTTTGGCATAACTGGTCAAGGGCAAAAACTCGACAAAACTCGCCGTATTTATTTGTGCATTTGCCGCAATTGCCAGCCCGATTTCTTCTAATTGCTCAATCACATCTTGGGTGAAATCAGCCTGATCTGTAGATTTCACCGTCAGCATGACTGACTCGATAAAGCCTAAAAAAGCTTCGCTAATGGTCTCTGCAATGAGCTCGTCTTCTTGCACCTGCTCCTGTGGTTTTTCAGCACATAACAGTTCCTGCTTTTCTAAGGTAGATAACTCATACAAAACTTGCTTCAGCATATCTTTACGATAAAAGCGAAGCTCCTCTGTGGTACAGATATCATTTAAGAAGCGATTTAAGACAAATGACGGTTTCATGCTGTACTGCTGTTCCCAGTGCCGTAGCGCACTGTCGAGTAAAGTCCCATGAATAAATTGTTGTAAGCCTTTTTCTAAAGCTTCGCGGCGTTGTGCCAAATTCAACAGTTCGGTACTCATTGCTTTACTCCTGTTAATGACGCTTGGTCATATCATCCGTTTCAAAAGTCACATCTTTTTGAAACTCGGGATAAGACAATTCAGCATGTTCGGTATAGTCCAAACCACGTTGTTCATGTTGCTTACTCACCCGTAAGCCACCCAACAATTTGTCCAAGACCTTAAATACAATGAACGCAACGCCAAAGCCCCATAAAAAGGCTGCAATCACTCCAAGCCCTTGTATCGCGATGACATCGCCATTAAACATATTATTTTGAAGGAAGATCCCTGCAGCCAATGTTCCCCATGCGCCACAGAAACCATGTACCGTCACCGCATCCACCACATCATCGAGTTTCATTTTTTCCATGAGCATTGGTAGGAAGGTCACCATCACACCTGCACATAAACCGGTGATGACCGCATACAGTGGAGACATCGTTGCACAGCCTGCCGTAATGGCAACCAAGCCACCCAGTGAGGCATTGATCGTACTGCGGATCAAAATGGCTTTAGATCGGATGAGACAGAGCAACATATATGCAACCACGGCAGCACACGCCGCAAGATGCGTATTTAAAGCAATACGTCCTACGCTGACATTGGCATTCATGGTCGAGCCTGCATTAAAACCAAACCATGCTAACCATAAAATAAAACCGCCTAATGCTACCAAAGGTAAGTTATGCCCCGGTAAATAATGGCTTTGCCCATTGCGTCCAAATCGTCCCAAACGTGGACCCAATACGATAATGCCCGCTAAGGCCACCCAGCCACCCATCGAATGCACCACGGTCGAACCTGCAAAATCGATAAACCCGAGTGCTTTTAACCAACCGTCTCCGCCAAATAAACTGCCCCATGCCCAACTACCAAAGACAGGATAAATCAGACCTGACACAACGGCCGCACTCACCACATAAGCGACAAAATGAATCCGCTCTGCCATCGCACCACTGGCAATAGTGGTTGCCGTTGCAGCAAACATCATTTGGAAAAATAGAAGGCTCCATTGCCAATCATCCAGTTGATCGGGTGCAAAATGACTAAAGCCAAACCAGCCCGTGGTATTAACCCCAAACATCAGACCAAAACCCACCAGCCAAAACACCAGACCACCCAAGCAGGCATCCATGTAGTTTTTCATGAGTACGTTCACGGTATTTTTACTGCGAACTGAACCACTTTCGATCATGGCAAATCCGGCTTGCATAAAGAACACCAAGATACCACCCAGTACCACCCAAATACTGTCGAGTGAAATACGAATGTCTTGAATATTACTGGCGATTTGCGGGTCAACTGCCCATGCAGTCGATGTCAGGACACTCAGAAACAGTGCCATCAAGTATGTTTTTTTCATGATTATTCCCCCAAGAATAACCATGCTGTGCAAAAAGAATACCAAATTTCAGACAATTAATTATTTTTCAATGCATTGCGTCACAAAACCAGTTCGCGACAATATTTTGAATCACTGAGATCGAATTTAATGGAACAAAACAGCTCATCGATCTGTACCTTGGTTTCAAAACACGCATCAATTTGATTCAAGCACCTGATGCGCTAAATATTTGTGCACTTTTAGTGTGAAGCATTCATTAATCAAAAGCCAAGAAAATAAAAGCGAAGAAAACAAAAAACCACCCGAAGGTGGTTTAAATCTTCCTCAATCCCGCTTTATCACAGCGGGACTTTGGCAATATGGATTAATGACCACCGCCATTAATGGCTTTTGTCATATCTTCCACAACTTTCTTCGCATCACCGAAGATCATCATCGTTTTATCGTTATAGAACAAGTCATTGTCTAGACCTGCGTAGCCTGTAGCCATAGAGCGTTTGATCACCATAATGGTACGTGCTTTATGCGCTTCAAGGATTGGCATACCGTAAATTGGAGAACTTGGATCGTCTTTTGCCGCTGGGTTCACAACGTCATTCGCACCAATCACGAGTACTACATCTGTTGCAGGGAAGTCAGAGTTGATCTCATCCATTTCAAGAATGTCTTCATATGCAACGTCAGCTTCAGCTAAAAGTACGTTCATGTGGCCCGGCATACGACCTGCCACAGGGTGAATCGCAAAACGAACTTTTACACCTTGCTCTTTTAAGATTTCACACAATTCTTTCACGGCATTTTGTGCACGACCTTGCGCCATACCATAACCCGGTACGATCACAACGCTATCCGCATTTGACATCAAGAAGCCAGCATCGTCTGCAGAACCTGAACGGTGATTACGCTGTGCTTTTTCACCATTATCCGCCGCCGCTACTGCTGTACCACCCATTGCACCACCAAACAAGACGTTGATGATTGAACGGTTCATGGCTTTACACATGATGTAAGACAGAATCGCACCCGATGAACCAACCAGTGAACCTGCAACAATCAGCATGTTGTTTTCAAGCGTGAAACCAATCCCTGCTGCAGCCCAACCTGAGAACGAGTTCAGTAGCGATACCACCACTGGCATATCACCACCGCCTACTGGCGCAATCCATACCCAACCAAATGCAAGTGCAAGAACAGTCATTGCCCAGAAAGCATTCATGTTGCCTGTAGTGAAGAAGTAGATACCACACGCCAACATCGCAAGGAAAATTAAGGCTTGAACAGGTTTTACCCATCCACCTGAAATGGTTTTTGCCCATTTCTTCGCAGCCAATTTACCGTAAGCAAATACCGACGCTGTGAATGTAATCGCACCAACGAAACAGCCTACAAACAATTCAAATAAATGAACTTTGCTCATGTGGGCATGTTCTACACCCGCTGCTGTTAATACCGCTTCATTCTCCGCGAATGCCGCAGTCAATTGGTTGTTATGTAGAATCGCAGCGATCGCAATCAGTACCGCAGCCAAACCGACCAATGAGTGCATCAGTGCCACAGTTTCAGGCATTTGCGTCATCGGAACTGTTTTTGCACGTGCAATACCTACGACCGCACCCAACACCATTGCACCCACAATCATCCAAATCACTGGATGATCTGCGACAAAGAATGTAGTAATTACAGCAATTGCCATTGCGATCATGCCATAACGGTTACCTTGAATCGCAGTTTTTGGACCAGACAAACCACGCAACGTTAAGATAAAAAGAACGGCACCAATCAGGTAGAACCAATCCGCATATTCTTTAATGAATTCCATGGATTAACCCTCTTTTTTCTTTTGCTTAGGTTTGAACATTTCAAGCATACGTGCAGTCACCGCAAAGCCACCAAAAATGTTGATACTTGCTAGGAAAACGGCAATCGCACCTAAAATACTCACTACGTTAATGCTTTGGAACTGTACGCTTGCATCCACAATACCTGGGATACCAACGGTTTGAATCATCGCACCAACGATAATGATCGATGACAAAGCATTGGTTACAGCCATTAATGGTGTGTGTAGCGCAGGTGTTACCCCCCAAACCACGTAGTAACCAACAAAGATTGCCAAGACAAAAATAGTAATCGTTTCAACCATGATGATTCTCCTTAACCACGTTTCAGCAGCACTTGGCCGCCATGAGTGACAAGTAGTGCTTTTTGAATTTCTTCTTCAGGGTTAATCGCGAAGTTCTTTTCGCTATCAAACATGGTTTCAATGAAATTCAAAACGTTACGTGCATACAGTGCCGACGCTTCAGTCGAAACTGTTGAAGGAATATTTGGGATACCGAGAATTTTCACACCATTTGCAGTCACGACATTTTCGCCGCAGACAGAACCTTCAACGTTACCGCCAGTTTCAACCGCCATATCTAAAATGATTGAGCCCGGTTTCATTTTGGCAACAGTTTCTGCTTTGATTAAACGTGGTGCGTCACGGCCCGGCAATAATGCAGTCGTAATCACGATGTCAGCATTCGATACGGCTTTATCAACAATAATCGCTTGGTCACGAATGTAGTCTTCACCTGGCATCCAGCCATAACCATTTTTTGCAGCATCAGCTGCTTTTTGTTGCTCTTCTGGTGACATTGGTACGTCTAACCATTTACCACCCAAAGATTCAACTTGGTCACGTGCTGTAGGACGTAAGTCAGTTGCTTCAACTACGGCACCTAAACGTTTCGCTGTTGCAATAGCTTGTAAGCCTGCAACACCTACGCCCATGATCACAACACGTGCAGGTTTTACTGTACCAGCTGCTGTCATCAGCATTGGGAACATACGTTGATATTCTGCCGCAGCCAAAAGCACAGATTTATAACCTGAAAGGTTGGCTTGAGATGAAAGTACGTCCATGTTTTGCGCACGAGATAGGGTTCGTGGCAAAAGTTCCAATGCAAATGCAGACACGTTTTGTGACGCAAATTGGTCAAGTTCGGTGTTGCGGTAAGGGTCAAACATCCCCACAACGGTGGTACCCGCTGTGAGTTTTTGAATTTCGTCACCTTTAGGCGCACGAACTTTCAAAATCATTTGACTACCGGTATAGGCATCATCCGTAATTTTGGCACCAACTTGTTCATAGGCGCTATCGATGTAAGCAGCGTTTACCCCTGCTCCACGTTCAATAACGACGCTATGACCAGCGCTGATCAACTTCTTTACTGTTTCAGGCGTCGCAGCGACGCGATTTTCACCGACAACAGTTTCGGCTGGAATTCCGATCTGCATGAGCGTTCCTCAAGCTAATTTTTCTTAAGTAAACATCGCAATCCGCGATGTCTCCCCTCAGGATGTGTTTTTGTACAATTTTTGGATTCTAATTGAACTTTATTAAAATACTACCCAATATTTATTTAATAAATACCCATATTTTGAACTCATGATTCATGAAAAGAATAGTCCGATATTTCATTTATTCAGTTTTATTTGTCGATTTATTACTCATTTTTATCCTATTTATAACTTTTTAATATTACTTAAGACCAAAAACATAAATAATTTCGCTAGTTTTAGTGCAGATTGTTTCACTGCGTTGATCATTGTGACATTTTCATTCAACACAGAATGACCTGAACGTGTCGTGAAAAATCGACTTAAGTCAGGTAAAGCCACTCTTTCATCCAAACTGCATCAGCTCGTTGACTCATTTGACAGTTTTGACATGCTGACCTGCATTGAAAACTGACTTTTTTCTGCCACAGTCTCGTCAAATCGGTCAGCTTGAATATCCGATGGATTTTTGCGCACGTTTCGGGTTTATTGAGATCTTGCCCTCCCCACCTGATGCTTCGCCTTAAGTCTTAGAATTGCTTTTTTAGCTAAAAAAATAATTTTTTGAATATTTAGCATCATGATATCGCTACTGACTTTCTATCCCAAAAAAACACTATTGCACCATTTATGTGCAATTTTCACCTTAAATGTTTCATCCTGATATATTTGACCTGCCGAGTCATGTTGATATTAAAAAATTCAAAACCAAATTGGTCATTTCTTCCGCTGTTTTTCATGTTTGATCTAGCAATCCCTTATGCATAAAGGAATAAGTACTATTCTTTTTTTGCATTTTTACTCACACGATGCATTTTTTATAATCAAAATGACAGTTCAAATTTATCGGAACAATGCTGTCGAATTCGTTCAGTCGTCATGAGGCACACCTTAACTTATGTCAAGAAACCTTAGTCCGCACTTCATCGGTGCAATTTTTGCGCTGATTGCTGCCTTCTTGTTTAGTACCAAAGCGATCTTTATTAAGCAAGCCTATGCACTTTCTCCTCTTGTCGATGCCACTGTCCTCATGGCTTTACGCATGATGAGTGCATTGCCGTTTTTCTTGGTCATTACATGGCTGAGTCGACGTTCTTATCAAACGATTCAACGAAAAGATTGGGTGCTCTTGCTCATTTCCGGTTTAATTGGCTATTACTTTTCGAGCTGGCTCGACTTCCGTGGCTTGATGTATATCAGTGCTTCGCTTGAACGAATTATACTTTTCCTATATCCCACATTAACCGTGTTGGCTTCCGCTGTTTTATTCAAAAAGCCACTAAGTTTTAAAACCATTCTTGCCCTGATTTTAAGTTATGGCGGGACAGTGTTAGTGATGCTACAAGAACAAAATGCCGCACCACATGATCAGCACTTTTGGCTCGGATGTAGTTTGGTTTTTGCCAGCGCCGTGTTATTTGCGATTTATTTATTACTCACGCCAGGCCTCATGCAAAAGTTTGGTTCTTTACAATTTACCGGTCTAGCCCTGAGCATTGCCTGCGTTGGGACGATTATTCATTTTCTCTTTGCAACACCACAGCCTATCGCCTTGCTCCAACAACTCCCGAGTCAAGTCTGGCTGTATGGTTTAGCGCTCGGACTATTGGTTACTGTGCTTCCAACCATTTTAATGATGCAAAGTATCGTCCGACTGGGGGCTGCACAATCGGCCATGATTGCCTCTATCGGGCCCATTTTAACGATTTTACTGGCCGTCGCGTTGTTGAATGAACATTTAAACCTATGGCAATGGGTCGGTTGCGGTCTGAATATGCTGGGTGTCTTGATGATCAGTCTCAGTAAGAAATCCTAATCGCGAGCTGGGATACTATTCACAGAGAAACACTTTAAGACCTGTT
Organism: Acinetobacter sp. YH12128; assembly: GCF_013418655.1. Taxonomy (NCBI): domain Bacteria; kingdom Pseudomonadati; phylum Pseudomonadota; class Gammaproteobacteria; order Moraxellales; family Moraxellaceae; genus Acinetobacter; species Acinetobacter sp. YH12128. Next base: position 112,705 of record NZ_VPBO01000009.1, read on the forward strand.
TGATTTTCCTTATAGTGACCACAACAGCGTGGCAGCAAATTCTTTGCATACGCTTCCGCCCAAAATCTGGACAATTTATGAAAGCCTCGATCGACATTAGCCATGATAAAACCCTATTGTGGCTTATGGCTGCTGCATGTGGTTTATGTGCGGGTGCCAATTATTATTGCCAACCTTTAGTGGCTTCCATCCAACAAAGCTTTCAAATTTCACAATCAGAAGTGGCGCTAACCGTCACTTTCGCGCAAATTTCTTATGCTTTGGGTCTACTGTTTATTGTGCCGATTGGCGATATTGTGAATAAAGCCAAATTTATTCCACTGCTCATGCTTGGAGCGACTGTGGGTTTAGCCCTCTGTGCTTTTTCAACCAATCTATACATGCTTTGGGCAGGAACCATTATCACCGGGCTATTTTCAGTGGCTGCTCAGGTCCTCATCCCTTTGGTCACGGTTGCGATTCGACCTGAAAAAATTGGGGCAGTTGTTGGCTTTTTAATGAGTGGGTTATTGGTCGGCATTCTGTTATCGACCAGTCTCTCTGGCTTATTGTCCTATCTGTTTCATTGGAAATCGATTTACATCCTCAGTGCGCTCTTGATGTTGGTGTTAGCCGTCTTACTCAAAAAACGTCTGCCCGTGGTCAGCATCACACGGATGCCCTACAGCCAAGTTTTCCAGTCAATGGGCGCATTACTCAAACATGAGCCACGGTTAATTTTCCGATCTCTGATTGGGGGCTGTGTCTTTGCTGCGATGAGTATGCTGTTTTCCACCATTGCCATGTTACTGACTGAGCCACCTTTTCAGTTGGCCGATGTTTGGGTCGGTGTTGTAACTTTAGTTGGTGTGTTTGGTGCCCTATCGACACAGTGGATCGGGCGTTGGGCGGATTTGGGTTTCAACAGAAAATTAACTTGGCTCGGTTGCAGTATCTTAGCCCTCAGTTGGGGACTGCTATATTTGGGTGGAAGCTCCCTCGCCTTTTATATTTTGGGCTATGGTTTAATCAACCTCGGTTTGGCTATGGTACATAGCTGTAATCAAAATATTATCTTCCAACTCAACCCGATTGCACGCTCTCGAATCAATTCAATTTACATGACGTTTTATTTTGTCGGTGGTGCATGTGGTTCAGCTTTGGGCGTGTTTGCATGGCATCATGGTGGCTGGACCACCACCTGCATGACAGGGATTGCTTTAGTAATTGCTGCTGGATTTTTCGTATTAATCGATCAACTCTATACTGCAAGGCAACTGAAATATCCACAATGAAATGTATGGATCATTGCTCTAAAGCCACAATAAGTGGCTTTATTTTTGCAAATTAACTGACCTGCACCACGGGATAAAAGGGTTTGCCTAAATCCAAGGTTTCTGCATTTTCCAAAAGAATCACCATAAACACCGGTAAGAGTGCCGACAGTATTGTGCAGCCATCTTGAAGCTGTTTCCGATTGACCGAACTTTTATAGGTCGCGCCGCCATGAACCATTTGATTGCGTAGCGTATACATGCGATTGAACAGCACCATTAAAATATCAACGGAATCTTTTTCTTTAAGCGCGCGTAGTACTTTCTGTTTTTCATGCGCCAAGCCCTCTTTGCATGCGTCATGGCTAATTTTTTGATTTTGATAATCCCAAAAACCCTGATAAACATAGGGATTATCCAAAAACAACCGTATCGGCTGACTAAAACGCTCCCATAAAATATTATAGATTTTATGCTCTGCATCCTTTTGGCAAATCACATATAAAAACTGCCTTAAGCTTTGCTTGTCCTGAGCAATCTGTAAGTCTTGCGCATATATTGCGTTGAAGGACACCCACAAACTGATAAATTGCAAATCGAGGTCATCTTGAAGATCAATCGACTTTTTCAGCCAACTCAAACCTCGATGAATGCGTAAATTAAATTGGTCGGTATGTTCCGACTTTTTACTTTTGAATATTTCTTCAAGTAGCATCATGCCTGCTAAATTCCAATGGATAATTCGTTTATTTTTCTACCATTTGAACTTAGCGCAATTGTTTACCGGCATGCAATCAAAATATCTCTGTATTCAACTATTTGGTTTCATCTTGTGTGAGATAGGTATAACGTTCTAACAGATCATTTTCATCAAAAATCAATTCATAAGACATTTTCTTTCCATTAAAAACGGATTCGGCAGGTGTTCCTAAAAGTTCCCATAACCCCACGGTCGCCACATCTGCAGCACCATGCCAAAACGCACGTCCCACTTTACTGGCAGTCGAATAACCTTGAGTAAAAGTATAAATTTCATGGCGTTTGCCATTTTTATATTCAGAGATGATCGGTGCGCCAAATTCAGCAATTACCAAGTTACGAGACAGCCCTTGTTGAATCATTTCGGTATTTTTCTTGCTCGGCTGCTTGCTTGCCATGACAACTGAACAGCCTGTTGTGCCTGATAATGTGAAAACTAAAGCTAATCCTAAGCAGGTTTTTTTCATCATGTGGTATTCCCCAAATTCTTCACATTTCTATTTTTAATTTTTGATTTTCATCTGCTGTTGATCTTAATTGTTTCTTTCATCTTTTTCATTTTTTTATACGACTATTCGTCTGATTTTTAGAATGATTAGCGCTTGAAAGATTCACATTTATGAAGGTTTCAGACTGAATAATGCTTTAAGTTAATTATTGTTTTGTTGGTGACGAATTCGGTGGAACAAACCAGTTTTTCCAAGAGCTACTATGGCGAGTTTCAATTGCAACGGTAGGGATGAGCTCTTGCTTCAGCATTTTTTCTTGACCCACGGCTTTCGCCAACCGCGCTTTGACCGAGTGTATACACTCACGGTCTTCAAACTCACAGCGGTCAAGGTTGGAGCCACCACAGGGTCCATTGGCTAATCCTTTGGGACAGGTTTCAGGACAAATATATAAGGTTTCACCTAAACGACATTGTCCGCAATTTTCACAGCCCACGATGCCATGTTTACTGATAAATTCTGTTTTCAGCAAGGCCGCATCAGCTTTCGGTTTTTGCCATAATTTGGCCGAAAAAATATAAGATCCCGCCCCTTTGGCCAGTTTTGAACTAAAAAATAACTCATGCATGACATGCATACTTTTATATTTCAAAACTTGTTCAACTGGAGCTTTATGGTTATTTGCGCCCGTCGGTTGGAAGTTCACCTCTACACTAGAGCGCCAAAGCATTTTCCATTTTGCCAAACACTGTTCAAACGTTAATGTCGCAAATTGCAAAATTGCTTTTTGCAACTTCTCTTGCTCTTCCACTTTATGGCAAGCCGATAAATGAACCCCTGCATAACCCAAATGCTGACACATTAAAATTTGTAAGGCACAGCGGGCATAGACATTCTGTTCAGCTTGTATGGCGTCAGTTTGCTGTTCTTGTTGCAAAAAATTTAATACATCTGCTGAAAGCACGATGCCTGCGATTTTTTGCTTGGCCATAAAACGGGCACGGGCAAATGTCAGCGGCATGACACAAGCCAGTACAGGTACACGTGGATAGTATTGCTGCATATAGCGTTGGTAACTGCTCAACACATCCATGTCAAAGCCCAACTGTGTAATCACATAGTCAGCGCCAGCTTGAATTTTTTTATTCAGTTTAAAATACTGCGCATCCTTTTCTGCTTCTGCATATTTAAAAGGATTAAATGCTACCCCTAAATAAAACCCGCCATAGTCTTTGGCTGCCATGACTTGATTGACCGACTCTAAATAACGGCTCCGTAGAGTCGGATCATTTGCCCCATCCTGATGCTGCTTGAGTTTATCGCCACTGAGCAAAAGTAAATTCTCTACCCCGTGCTGCTGAGCATCTTTCAGAAAAGTTTGAAAATCTGAGATATCTCGACCTTTCCCCGAATAATGCAGAATTTTTTCAATGCTTTGAGGGTAGTCATGCAGCGCTTCTAGAGGAGCAATATCCGTGTCACTTTGTACACGGTCAGCCAATGTCATGCACACAGGAAAGCCCGCAAATGTCGTTGGGACCAAATGCGGTTTTTGCGTCGTTAGATATTCAAACGAGATACAAAATTGGCGTTGCATTAGATATTGGGAAAATAAAGACATAAAGGCAGGCAGTTAAATTTGCTGAGAAACCATACAATAAAGTTTATAAAATTATAGATTAATCACATAAAAATTTAAATTACTTAAGCCACACTTCCAACTCATTCTGGCTTGACTTTGAATAAGCCACACTAGCAAGACCATGCCCCAAACCACAATTTATGCTAATATTGCGCGCGTCTTGAAATGCGGTTTTTTTCATCGTATTTCAGACAGCTTTTGGTATTTCTTCACCATTTTCCATTTCGTTCTTCCATCTTGTTCTTTTAAGGCGTGTTTTTTTAATGACTGATCTCCAACCCATTGAAAATAAACTTCAACCACGAATTAGTGTTGCGCCGATGATGGATTGGACGACTCGTGACTATCGTTTCTTTGCACGCTTGTTTAACCCTACTGTGATTCTCTACACTGAGATGGTCACCACAGGTGCGATTTTATTTGGCGGTGCGAATCGTCATTTGGACTATAACAACGAAGAACACCCGATTGTGTTACAGCTAGGTGGTTCAAATCCTAAAGATTTAGCGACCTGTACCAAGATGGCACAGGACTGGGGCTATGATGAAGTAAACCTCAATGTCGGCTGTCCGAGTGACCGCGTTCAGAACAATAAAATTGGCGCATGCTTGATGGCAGAGCCTGATTTGGTTGCAGAATGTATTGCTGAAATGCGAAATGCTGTTGATATTCCAGTGACCGTGAAACACCGCATCGGGATTGATGAGATGCAGTCTTATGAAGAAATGCTACATTTTGTCGATACCGTGGCAAAGACTGGCTGTGACAATTTTATCGTGCATGCGCGTATTGCCCTGCTGCAAGGGTTGTCGCCAAAAGAAAACCGTGATGTGCCACCTTTACGTTATGAAGATGTTTATCGTCTGAAACAAGAACGTCCAAATTTATTGATCGAAATTAATGGCGGGGTGAAAACCTTTGCTGAAACGCAGCAACATTTACAACATGTTGATGGCGTGATGATTGGCCGTGAGGCTTATCACAACCCGTATTTATTGGCTGAGATCGGTCAGCTTTGGGATCTCGAATTACCCAACCGTTTCGATATTATCGATCAGATGCTGCCATATATTGCTAAACGTATGGAAGAAGGTGCGCCGCTTTCTATCATTACCCGTCATATTTTAGGTTTATTCCAAAACCTGCCGGGTGCTCGAAAATGGCGTCAGGCTTTAAGTGGGGGCAATGCCAAAACCTTTGCCGATGTGGAAAATGCCATCCAAAATATTAAAGATGCAATGCAACGTACTGAAGACTATTTACGTGATCATCCGAAAGTCGTTTTAGAAGATTAATCTTCTAAAAGTAAAAGCCCGCTATTTTGCGGGCTTTTTTATTTTCATGCCTCACAAAATACGTGTTTGGCAACATCGTCACAACTCAGCTAAATCATCTAAGCAATCAGAATCATCACTCAATGACTATTGACCGTAATGTTCCCTTTGGGAAAAGGCTCATCATCATAGCCAGTCCATTGATAATCGGATGGATCTTCTTCCTCACGTAAACCCACATAGCTCTCAGGCGCCGATGTAACAGGCTCAACCTCTTCGGTTGGCTGTTCCAATTCCTCAACCAAATGATTCAACTCTTGATCTAACTGCGCCTGATATTTTGCAATTTCAGCTTCGTCAATGAAGGCAAATTGTTCTTCATCTATTTTCCATGCATAGCCTTGCAGGTCTTTGTAAATATCGACCAAAACTGTATAAGGCTGACCATCGTATTGCAATGTCGCCTGAGCCTTAAAGCTTAATCCCTTACGCTCTAACACTTTTATATTTTGAATCCGTAAATGGTACTGCCGATAATCTGGATTCTGATCAAACTCGTGCTGCATCTGCTGCTCAATCTGCCGAGATAATTCATCTGTCGAGACAAAATAACTACAACCAGCCAAACTCAACAGTAAAAAAATGGTGAGCCATCGAAACATATTGCATCCCCCATGATGCATTTATTCTTGATGAAAAAGTCGGACCGATCACAGATTGCGATCCAAACATTCCTCATTGTTTGCTTCATAATAGCCAATAAAACACACAGTACAAGCCAAATTATCAAGATTTCTCAATTTTATATTTAATTTTGATATCAATCACTTAAATTGCATTTTTACTGTTTTAAAACACTGACAGCCTTGGTCTCTTGCTGACATATTTTTGTTGAAAATGACCATTTTGGTAGTAGTTTCCTAGCCGTCAAATTTTCAATATGAAACCGGTCCCCCTGTGATATCTTCAATAACGAGCCTTAAACAAAACATCTAAAAAGCGCCATAAAAAATCCCCGAACATTGCGGGGATTTTGAGGAATCAACTGAAATTATTCATCGTCCGTTTCAGGCTCATGATGTAGCGCATCATGTATGGCTTCCACCAATTGCTGTGCAATTTCTTGTTTTGACGCTTTCTCTAAATCACGCTTTTCCATTTGATATTGATCGGCGAAGAACACGGTCATGGCATTTTCATCTGAAGCAAAACCAATGTCTTTACGTGAAACATCATTGCACGCAATCATATCGAGTTTTTTTGCCACAAGTTTGCCTGCAGCATACTCTTCGACATTGCGTGTCTCAGCGGCAAATCCCACCATAAATGGACGTTTTGACTGCTGCGCAATTGTTGCAACGATATCTGGATTTTTAATTAAAGCCACATTGAGTTCATCGCCAGCTTTTTTGATTTTATGCTCTGCAACTTCTGCCACGCGATAATCAGCAACAGCCGCTGTTGCAATAAAAATATCACAGCCTTCATCTAACATTTGCAGACTGGTGTCTAACATTTTAATTGCAGACTGCACATTAATCCGTCGTACACCATTTGGTGTATCTAAACTGACGGGTCCAGCGATCAGCGTTACTTTAGCCCCAGCTGCATAACAAGCCGCTGCCAGTGCAAACCCCATTTTACCTGTACTGTGGTTGGAAATATAACGTACAGGATCTATCGACTCACGTGTTGGACCGGCTGTAATCGCCACATGTTTGCCTGCAAGCATGCCAAATTTTTCAGCAATAGCTCGCTGTGCTTGATGAAAATAGGCCGTCACTTGATCCGCTAAATCTTCTGGCTCAGGCATACGCCCTAAGCCCACATCACCACAGGCTTGAGAACCAGCATCGGGCATGATCACATGTACGCCATCTTCAACCAGTGTATTTAAATTACGCTGTGTCGCTTTGGCTGCCCACATTTGCTGATTCATCGCAGGGGCAACCCAGACTGGTGCTTTAGTCGCAAGATAAAGTGTCGAAAGAAGGTCATCTGCTAAACCCACCGCAAATTTTGCCAGCGTGTCGCAACTAGCAGGAGCAACCAATACCAAATCAGCCCAACGCGCCAATTCAATATGCCCCATACCCGCTTCTGCTTCGGGATTGAGTAATTCGGTATGCACAGGGTTGCCTGAAAGCGCCTGAAACGTTAGCGGGGTCACAAAGGCTTGCGCACCTTGAGTCATCACCACGCGCACATCAAATCCGGCATCTTTTAACCGACGGACAAGAATGGCACTTTTATAGGCTGCGATACCACCAGTGACACCTAAAAGAATATTTTTTGTGGGCATTACACTTAAATCAAAGCTCACGAACAGGCTACCTATCTGTTGCAGTGGCGCTCACAATAGCATTAAATATGCACTGACCCAACAATCTGCTGTGAAAAAGCCGATTGACTGATAATAAAAAAGTCTAAGAATAATGAATAATTCAATTAAAAATTGGCCTGAACAAGAGCGCCCACGTGAGCGGCTGATTCAACAAGGCGCACAAAGTTTATCCGATGCTGAACTACTGGCTATTTTCCTACGCTCTGGTTCCCAGCAGCACTCTGCTGTCGAACTCGCACGACTCCTGATCCAACATTTTGGTCAGTTGCAAGCGCTGATGGATGCTTCACTTGAGGATTTACGCCAGTTTCATGGCATTGGAAACAGTAAATATGCGCAGCTCATGGCGGTAAAAGAACTCGGTAAACGCTATGTGAGTCAACATTTTCAAAATGAAGCCTTACACTTGCAACATTCTGAACAATTGCAAAACTTTCTTCGCTTTGAATTTTTATTGGAACGTCAAGAAGTCTTTGGCGTGCTTTGTCTAGATGCGCATTTAAGAAAAATAAACTTTAAAAAACTTTTTTATGGCAGCCTCAATACCTGTGAAATTTCCATCAATCAACTGCTGCGTTATGTCATTTCTGAACATGCCAGCAGTATTGTCATTGCACATAATCATCCTTTCGGTCGTGCAGAACCTTCTGCTGCCGATCTTGAATTGACTCGACTCATTCAGCAGGCTTGTCAGCTGGTGGAAATTCGACTGATCGATCATTGTATTATCTCAACAGAAGGGAGCTTTTCCTTTGCTGAACATGGCTTGCTCCAAGCACACTCATCTGCGTGAAACAGTTATTGACAAGTGCTTGAGCAAACCCGAAGATCATCATAATTTTTTAAAACTAGAAATTATCATTCGAACATGATCGTCCGTGACCAACCGAGTATTTTTAAACTGCTATTTTCTTGGCGAGGAACGATTTTACCTAAGGTTTTACCGCCGCTCGGGATCGTTATGTTGCTGTCTGCCATTGTGGGCGGCTTATCCTATGTCGATATCTTCCATTTTACCGAATTTCCTTTGGTCGGCTTTACCCTGATCGGTGTTGTGCTGTCGATTTTCTTGGGCTTTAAAAACTCAGCCTGCTATGACCGTTGGTGGGAAGCTCGGCGTTTGTGGGGCATTTTGATTGCCAACGCGCGACATTTTGACCGTGACTGCCGTTTACTCAGTCAAGGCCGTCGTGAACGTGTGATTCAACATGTGATCGTCTTTGCCAACGTTTTACGTGACCGACTCCGCCATCAAACTGCCAATCCCACAGAACTGGTTGAAACCAGCGGCATGAGCGCGAATGCCATCACCCAACTATACCAACAAGCCAATGCACCGCAGTACACGTTGAGTTTGATTCAATGGGAGCTGATGCAAGCGCTTAAAGATGGTGAAATTTCAGATATTATTTATACCCAGATGAATCAGCATGTGATGGAGCTCAGCACCGTACAAACCGGCTGTGACCGTATTGCCACTACGCCATTACCGTTTGCTTATTCGGTCTTGCTGAATCGAACTGTTTATTTTTTCTGTTTTGTCTTACCCTTTAGCTTGGGTTCTACTTTAGGTCTTGCGACCCCCCTTTTGGTCGGGATTTTAGCTTATACTTTTTTAGGCTTAGATGCACTGAGTTCAGAGATTGAAGAGCCCTTCGGCACACAGAGTAATGACCTTCCATTGGACTCTATGGTACGAACTATTGAAATTGAACTTCTAGGAACTCTAGGAAAACCCACCCCACCACCGATTCAAGCCAAAGATCATAATTTACTTTAATTGATCAGTGCGTCTAAACCCTCGCTTACATAGCCTTGCCGTACATTTTTCGTATATCAAAGATATGTAAGTGAGAGCAATCATCGCGTAAGGCATTAAACAAAGCTCTCCCAGATTCCAACTTGCCCCTCTTTCACTCGAGGAATATTGCCGAGTTTAATCCATGGCATATTGTCGCCATGAAAATCACTGCCAACAGAAACTTTTAAGTTAAAGGCAGCAATCATACGATCCACCATTTGACGAGTCGATAATGGCTCAATTGCCGGTGGTAATTCCACTGCATCACCGCCCGCTTCAGCAAAGATTTCAATCAAATAACGAATATTGGTCGCAGATAAATCATAACGCGTTGGATGCGCCAACACCGCAAAGCCACCACTGGCATGAATCACCTCAATGGTTTCAGCAAGACTCGGACCTTCAAATTTTACAAAGGCTTTTTTGCCTTCTTTAATATATTTATCAAAAGCTTGTTGTGGACGCGCAACCACACCCTTTTCCACCAAAGTTTTGGCAATATGGGTACGTGTAACCCGATCTGGAATATGGTCGACTTTGGCAACCACATCGCTATAAATATCTTGACCAATTAACGGTATCAGTAAGTCACAAATCTGCCGAGCACGTTCCGCTCGAATACGCTTTTGATCCATCAATAAGGCTTGTATGGGCGCAGGATTTTGCATATTTAAAGCGACGATATGCACACCATAACTTTTTTTGGTCGCAGGTCTCGACCACTGGCTGGAAATCTCCACGCCAGAGATTAATTGCAGCTTTAATTCATGCGCGACCTGCTCTGCTGCCAACAATCCGTCCATCGTATCGTGATCAGTCAAAGCCAGCGTATGAATTCCAATAGCACTTGCGGCCTGCACCAAAGCCTCTGGTGACAAAGTACCATCAGAAATATTACTGTGTGTATGTAAATCTACGCCTTGCATCTCTATACTATGTCATTTATTTGATCAGATTTAGATACTCTAACATGAAAGCACTTTTAGACTTTGTGCCACTCATTATTTTCTTTTATTTATATAAAACTGTAGATCCAAAAGATACGCAGCACCCATTATTACAATTGATTGGTTCTGCTGGGGGTGTCGATAACAATAACATTCTTGTGGCAACATCAGGTCTCATCATTTCCATGCTTGTGGTTTATGGTGCATTGTTTGTCATGCAAAAATTCCGTCTAGATAAACAACAATGGATTGTGTTGTTCATGACCGTGATTTTTGGTGGTATTACCCTGATGCTAAGCGATGATTTTTATATTCGTTTAAAAGCCGTTTTACTAAACTTGGTATTTGCTGGCGCGTTTTTACTTTCTCCACTATTTAGTAAAGATAAGAAACCACTCATCGAACGTTTATTTGGTCCAGTCTTAAATTTAACCGCTGTCGGTTGGAAACGATTGAACTATGCATGGGCTGCAATGTTCGTGGTGATGTCATGTTTACACACCTTTTTCGCTTATTTGTTTGCAGACGGAAAATATTGGGGTGAATTCACTGCTTTTGGTGACATGATCGTGATGTTTTCCTTTATCATTATTCAGTTTATTGTATTACGTAAATACTTTAAGACCTCAGAATAATCCATTCGGTCAAAAATCAGGAAAAGTCATGCCATTATTCGTCGTAAGCTGTACAGATAATGAAGGTACAGTGGAAAAGCGCCTTGCGGTTCGTCCTCAACATCTTGAACGTCTACAAAAACTTGATGATGAAGGTCGTCTGATTGTTGCAGGTGCGATGCCTAAAGATCCGGCAAACCCGCAAGCTGGTTTTTATGGCAGTACGATCATTGTCGATTTTGATAGTCGTGAAGCCCTAGACCAATGGTTGGCAGATGAACCTTTCCTCAAAGAAGGGGTTTATGGCCAAATTGATGTCAAACCATTTAACAAAGCATTTCCTAAAGGATAAGGTTCATGCGCGTCGTTGTTTCTAGTTTACTGGGCTTATCTTTAATTTGTTCAACTGCATGGGCTGAAGAACCGGCTCCTGCACCTGCTGTAGCCCCTGCTGCTCAAGCAACGACTGCAACACCTCCTCCCAATCCTGTGCCGCATACTATTCCTGCCAATAAACCGGGCATCATTAAAGTGGCGGCAACCGTCAATCCCAATGGTCAACCTCAAGATGCAAATCCATTGACCATTGAGCAATTGGCAAAAAATAAAGCGCTGCAAGATGCCAAAGTCAAAGCGATGGTCAAAGACCAATCTGTACGCTTACAACAGTTAGAAAAAGCTAACCTTGAAGCCTTGGCGCAAAACCAAGAATTACAACTTAAAAATGATAGCTTGGGCGTACAAGTACAAGTGCTACAAAGTGAACGTAGCGCGCAGATGTTTTTATACGGTGGGACCACACTGGGTGTTGGCGTGATTTTAGGTTTCTTGTTGGCCAGTTACGTCTATACCAAACGTCGTCGTCAATGGTAATTCTTTTTTCTACTTCAATTTAAAGGTTGCTTGAGTTTTGTCAGGTGCAATTCAGACTGCCGATCTCGATTGGCAAATGATCGATGGCATTGATATTCCAGTGTCTAAACAGTTTGGTGATGTGTATTTTTCGAAGGACAACGGCCTGCTCGAAACACGTCATGTGTTTTTAAAAGGGAATGACCTCGACACTCGCCTTGCGGCACTGACTGATTTTGAATATTTCAGTGTCGGCGAAACAGGTTTTGGTACAGGCTTAAATATTTTGGCCCTGTGGCAATTATGGCAACAGGTTCGTCCAAATAATCACAGTCATCTACATGCTATTTCTGTAGAAAAATTCCCTTTATCTAAAGTAGACCTCATTCGTGCATTAAATGCATGGCCTGAATTACAACCTTTGGCACAGCAACTGATTGCACAATATCCTGAACCTATTGCGGGATGTCATCGACTCAATTTTCCAGAAGAACGTTTTTCCATTGATCTTTGGTTAGGCGATGCACACGACGTTTTTCCCGTCATGGCAAAAACTGCTACGGTCAATGCATGGTTCTTGGACGGTTTTGCACCCGCCTGTAATCCTGACATGTGGGAAGAAAACGTACTCAAAAATATCGTGCGTCTATCGGACATTGGGACGACCTTCGCCTCATTTAGTGTGGCAGGTGTACTGAAACGCGGCCTACGTGAGCATGGTATTATCATTACACGACCACGTGGCTTTGCTCATAAGCGTGAAATGCTCAAAGCCTTTTGGCTCGCACCTGAAAAGTTAGATGATCAATCCGTAGTTGCTGACTGTCCCACTTTAGACGAAAAAAAAAATCCTGAAATCACTGTAGGTCATAAGCCCCGTCAAATCGCGATTATTGGCGCTGGCATCGCCGGTTTAAGCTGTGCTTGGGCATTTGCTCAACGCGGGCATCAAGTGCGTATTTACGAGAAATCAGCACCACTCAGCGGTGGGTCGGGTAATCCTCTTGCCCTACTCAACCCTAAACTCAGTCCAATTGAACAAAGTGCTGAGCATCTGATGACCCTGAGTTGGTTATATGCGCTCAAGCATTATCAAAACTTCAAGGCATTTCGTCCCTTACAGATTCACCAGTCTATTTTAAAAAATAAAGTAGAGCACCTTGATTTAGCTCAAGCTTATCCTTCAGAGGTGTTAGCGGCTGAAGAAGGCACGCTAAATCAATTAGCCTCAACATATCCAACCTTGCTCCTCAAACAAGCAGGCGCAGTCAGTCCACATCAGCTTCGTGACCAAATCTTGGCGCATCCACACATTGAATTGTTACAAGCAGATATTCAACGCATTGAACAGCAACAAAATGGCGTTGCGCTATTTACAGTGGATCAGCAGCTTCCATCTGCCGAGCATGTCATTCTCTGTGCAGCACGTGAAAGTATGCAGCTACAAACAGATTATCCAGAGCTGCGTGCCATTCGTGGACAAGTCAGTTGGTTGAACAATCCCGCTCAACAGATGGATATGCATACCGCCTATAGTTATGGAGGCTATTGCATGCAACTGGATGCCGAACAGATGATTATGGGCGCGTCATTTTATCCCGGCCGTGATGACACCGACGTTCTCACAGAAGATCATGTGCATAACTATGAACTTATCCACAGTGTGTTCCCCGACTTTGCCAAAACCTTAGCACCGATTGAGCAATGGCAAGGACGTGCCGCAATTCGCGCACAGACAAAAGACTTTTTCCCTGTAATTGGTGCAGTCCATGAAGATCAGCAAATTTATAGCTGTAGTGGACTCGGTTCTAAAGGTTTCCTGTATGCCCCGCTCTGTAGTGAAATCATTGTCGCGCTGGTCTTAAAAGAAGCCTGCCCTATTCCAACACAGCTACTAGATAGGATTCATGCAGCACGTTTTATACGACGCGCTAAAGCGAAACAAAAAACCAAGAAGCCTTATTTTCAAGGTCAGATCCCGTCATCTCCACCTCAAGAAAAATAACTTGCAATAAAAAAGCGCCTTTCGGCGCTTTTTTTGATTCGATCTTATTTCCCTTGTTCCAAAGGAAGACCGGCATCACGAGCAGCACGCGTGCCGCCCATTAAGATTACATATTCACGTGAGCTGTCAAAACCCTCTAGTAACTCTGCTGCACGTGGAGCTTTACTTCCGCCACCACATAAAATGTAAATGGGTTGATCCGTTGACACCTGAGTCAGTGCATCTGATGACAATGCGGTGATCGGTTGGTTAACCGCACCTTTCACATGTGCCTCAGCATAAGCACTTGCATCGCGAACATCCCAGATAATCGAGTCTTCTGGGAACTCAAATGTTGTAATTTCTTGTTTACGGATCATTGCGCACTCCTTTTGATGTAAACAACACTTGGCAAATGAAGAAAACATCCCTAGCATCTCAGATATTCTTTCCCTTTGTAAAGGTCTAATCTATGCCTTCTTTTGATATTGTTTCCGAATTAGAAGTTTTTGAAGTAAATCATGCAGTTCAAAACACGCAAAAAGAAATTGCGACGCGTTTTGACTTCCGCGGTCATGACGTTTCAATTGAGTTAAATGAGAAAAATAAGGAAATCAAAATCTCAACAGAAAGCGATTTCCAATGTGAGCAAGTGTATACCATGCTCGAAAATCATTTCTTCAAACGTAAAGTCGACATTCAAGCGCTCGATCCACAAAAAATGACCGCTTCTGGTAAAAATGTCATTCAAGTGATCAAACTGAAAGACGGACTTGACTCTGATACTGCAAAAAAAATCAATAAAGCCATTAAAGAAAGCGGCATTAAAGTGCAATCTTCTATTCAAGGCGACAAAATTCGTGTGACTGACAAGAAACGTGACACTTTGCAACAAGTGATGGCGTTCTTAAAAGAGCAACAGTTTGGTGTGCCGCTTCAATTTAACAACTTTAAAGATTAAGGCAGCACAACTGCCATTGAGGTCAATATGGCACGTCCAAATCGTCTAAATAAACTGGTCAAAGCAAGCTCTAAATTACCCAAAGGTATTCAAAGTCGTTTGCTCAGTCGAGCTTTTGGTCGTGTCGTGCCCATGGTTGGAACGGCTAAAATCCAATATCAACATGTCAGCCCTGAGCGTGTTGAGGTGAGCATCGCCAATCATAAGGCGATGCAAAACCATATCGGGCAAGTACATGCCTGTGCCATGGCGCTGATCGCAGAAACAGCCACAGGTTTTGTCACAGCAATGAACGTCCCAGACAGTGCCATTGTCCTGATTAAAAGCTTCAAAGTTGATTTTAAACGTCCAACCCAAGGTGGTATGACAGCCATCGCAACGCTTACACCCGAACAGCAACGACAAATGCAAAGCACAGAAAAAGGTGAAACCTTAGTACAGGTCTTAGTCACCGATGAATCTGGTGAAGCACCGATTCAATGTGAAATGCTTTGGGCGTGGGTGGCAAAATCCGCTCTGAAAAATAAATAAATGTAAATAAAACTTAATTTTAGGTAAGTATAAGTTTTACCAAATTTCAGCAAAATCAAGACTGTTTTTTACTATTTATACGCCGTAATTCCGCTCAATATGCTTGCACGACACAAATATATTGAGCACTTTATGAAAAAAATCATTCCCCTCTCACTCATCAGCATGGCGGTGTTTTTAACTGCATGTCAAAGTACTATTCCTGCAACGCCAACAACTCCAAATCAAACGGCTGAAAGCAATATTCAAACCAGCCAAGCGGCGGAAAATAAGAAAATCGTGATTGATTTTTATGAAGGTGTCTTTCTTAAACATCAGGTTAAGACATATGCTGACCGATATATTGGCAACCAATATATTCAACATAATCCGCATGTACCTGATGGCAAGGCGCCATTTGTCGATTACTTCACCCAGTATTTTAAACAAAATCCTGAAGCAAAAAACCAGATCAAACGTGCTGCTGCCGAAGGTGATTTGGTCTATTTACATGTGCACTCTACGCAGAATAAGCAAGACCGTGGAGAAGCCATTATTGATATCTTCCGTGTTGAAAATGGCAAGATCGTCGAACATTGGGATGTGCAACAGAGCATTCCTGAAACCAGTGCCAATTCAAATACAATGTTCTAATTTCTCAGTCACTATTCATAAAAAAGCCACTCGATTGAGCGGCTTTTTTATTGCTTCTAACTTTAATTAAGCTTGATCTGCAGCAAATTTAGCTTTTGCATCCGCAGGAATTTGACGCTTAGCACCTTTCACATCCACAGCGACAAATGTAAACACACCTTCGGTTACGCGAATTGGATCACGTGAGCTGTCATGGCTATCCCAAACTTCAATCTGCATTTGGATAGAGGTATTACCCACTTTTAAAATTTTGGTATATACACTGATGACATCCCCGACTTTCACTGGAACGAGGAAGGTCATTTGGTTAATTGAAATCGTTGCACAGCGTCCTTGACTGAAACGCTCTGCGTGAATTGCACCGGCCAAGTCCATTTGTGACACGATCCAACCACCGAAAACATCACCACTCCAGTTGGTGTCTGCAGGCATCGCGATGGTTTGTAGGGAAAGCGTTCCTTCAGGTTTTACATGAGTTTCTGACACTTTAGCTCCTGGCGCTGACATTTATTGAGGTAGATTTAACTGCTGATTGAGCCATTGTTGTAACTCACCAGCACGCATTGCACCGCTTATTCTAGCAATTTCGTTGGTTTTATTCATCAAAACCAGTGTAGGAATACTACGAACATTAAATGCACCGCTCAATCGAGGGTTTGCTTCTGTATCAATTTTGGCAAAAACCACCTTCGGATTAGATTTTGCAACTTGTGCAAAGTGTGGCGCCATCATCTTACATGGTCCACACCACTCAGCCCATAAATCGATCAGCACAGGTAAATCACTATTGCTAATAAAGTTGGCAAAGTTCTTTTCATTCAACTCGATGGGCGCCAGTGGAATCAATGCTTGATGACATTGACCACATGCAGGTCCAACTTCGATTTTTTCTTCAGGTACACGGTTTTTTGCACCACATTCAGGACACACAACGATCATTTAGCTGACTCCAACATGTTGATGTAAAAATTCTAATTGGGTTGCCATGGCTTTTTCAAACCATTGCCCATGATAAATATCAAAATGTTGCATTTCCCACTCATAATATTGCACATACGGTGCAATATTGGTCGCGGTTTCTCGGCTTGATTCGATGGGAATCAAACTATCTTCTTTGGCCGCAATAAAAAGTACTGGTATGCTAATTTTACGTACATCCAATATTGGGCGATAACGGATTAGCTTAAAAAAGGCCCGAGCCGGAATTTCTCCACTCCAATAAAAATCAGGATTTACAATCGATAAATAGCCCGCATAACTGTCTTCAGACTGTAAAAAACACAATCGATGTGGATGAACTACAGGTAAAGTCGTTGGGCTCATCCCAACTTTTGAGCCCATATAGTCCTGACTTGATAATTTTAATGCTTTGGGTAATTGCTGTAAGGGATACAACTTTGCACTTTCAGCGCCATCGACAAATGGAACTTGTACCATCAGCGCTTTAATATTTTTAAGCTCTGCCGCCAAACTAAGTACATAGCCACCACTCAGCGATGTTCCCCATAATACAATGCGTCTCGAATCAATCGATTTACGCTGCTGTAAATGATCAATCATGGTCCGCCAATCTTCAAGTTGAGCTTTAAGGTTCACCAACTCTCTCGGACGCCCTGTACTGCCACCCCAATAGCGATAATCAAACAACACGACAGCATAGCCCGCTTGTACAAAGCGCTTGGCATATTGCACTAATTTAAACTGGCGTAATGCCGCCAAACCATGTGCCATGAGAATGACTGCAGGTTTTTCAACAGATTTTGGACGATAAAAGTCAGCAGCTATAACATCTTGTCCGCTTTTGACATACAGTGGTTCGACTGTATAGGCGTGCATACGCGCTCCATTGCGTTATTTTATGGTTGTAATCGCTTATAAAAATTTAAGAACATTCTGCTCAAGTTTGTGCTTAATGCTATCATAAAGCATAAATCTATGAATTAAATTATGGAGTGACTCAATGAGCGAAAATGTTGGTTTTGCAGGTCAAATCGGCCCAGAACATGTAGCGCAAGTGGTTGAAAAAGGCTTTAAATCGATTATCAATAACCGCCCTGACATGGAAGGTGGTCCTGAGCAACCAACCAGTGCTCAAATTGAAGAAGCAGCTCGTACCGCTGGTTTAGATTATGTTCATCAACCGGTTGTTGCGGGTCAAATTTCTGAGCTAGATGTCCGTAACTTTGCTAATCATTTTAATGAATTGCCAAAGCCAGTGCTCATGTTCTGCCGTACAGGTAACCGTTCAAATAACCTATATCAACTAGCAAAACAGATGGATCTTTTGGATGACTAAGGCTTTCATTCAAAAAGCTTTATTGATCGCAACATGCATCTTTTCGGCACCCACATTTGCTGATAATAACAGTCAGCCCTTAAATGCAAATTTAAGTGTCTCTGGACAAATGACCACAGATAAGTTTTCAAGTTTACTCAAACAACTTAAATTTAAATCTGTAATTGTGAATCGACCAGATAGTGAGGCGGGCAATGAAGTGACTGTTTTAGAGTTACGAGGCATGGCGGAAAAGTCTCATGTGAGTGTTGTGTATCAACCTGTGCAAAGCGGTAAAATTTCTCAAACAGACGTGAAAGAATTTGCCAAATATTATAATGAGCTTCCTAAACCCATTTTGATGATTTGTCGCAGCGGCTCTCGTTCGACAGCTCTTTTCAATCAAGCTAAAGCTCAAGGTTTGCTTAATGAATAAATTTGTGTTCATCCTTTTATTTACAACGTTGTTGCTAACAGGGTGTAATTCTATGGATGTACGTCCAACCGTTGGTGTAAGTGTCGGGACTACACTTTAAATTCTCAGTCCCTAAAATAAAAAACAGCGCCGAAGCGCTGTTTTTTATTTTTATATTATTTAATATTTAACCAAGATGTTACGCTCTTACCGCCTGGAACACTTGAAATGATTTTTACATCATCTCCTGCTGTACAGCCTTTCAAGCGAACTGTGTAATTCACTAGGTCATTTCCATTATTTGCGAATGTACTTGGTGTTAATAAAGCCATAGTATTCGGAACGGTTAAATTTCCACTTCTAATTTCAGCTTCACAAGATAAATTCTTATAAGCGATTTCAGGAGTGCCCGTCACAGTTGATGCAATCCCCCCCTTACTCCCCATTCCAGTTGAATCAATTATTACAGCATAATCAATATTATCAATGGTTACAATTAGAGTAGTATTTGGTTCTGCCCCTGAAACTTTCAAGATTTGTTTAGTTGAGTCTGTAGCATCTAATTGAAGTTTAGCTTTAGGTTGAAAATCACTATTATCTTTCACTGCTACAGAAATAGTTGTACCTGATGGCATCGGCACTGTTTTTTGCGAGTTGCCAAACACTTGGAAGCTAAAATTGCCTGAACCACTTGTAATGAACCCATTACTATCAAATCCTGTATTCCAAACAAATGTTGGTGTGTCGTGTGCAAAAGAGAATACCAATTGTTGGCGGAGTACTGCACTTAGACCACTGTCGCAAGTATTTGGGATATTCGGTTGTGCAAAGCTAGAAATCGCGCATTGTAATGCACCAGCGGCTTTTTGATAAATGAATTCACCTACACTATGTAGATTATCTTCGTTATCATCCTTAAAGAAATCGCCAATATTATCAGTTAAGGTATCCGTGCCTGCTGTATATAAATTGTCGCCATTATTATCTATATAACTCTTGTCACCTTCAACATAGGCTAAAACAGTCACACGGTTATCTAAAGGTCTTGGGCTCTGAGTCGTTAAAGTCACAGAGCAAACACCTTTATCATCCGTCATACAGTTTGAATCAACTTTACCGCCTTCGCTGACAAAACTGATGACTGTATCTTTCGGTACAGGGTTACCTGTACGGTCACGCATACGGGCAACGATCGTTGCAACATCCCCATCAATATCTGTACGTAAAGACTGTTTAGAAACAGATAGACTGACACCATTTTGTGTAACGCGTCCAGAAGAAACCTTCACGCCTTTAGAAATTGCTGATACAGTTGGAGATGCGACCAATGTTGCTTTAATCTCTACAGGGCCTGGAATATTACCTGGATATAAATTAACAACAATTTTACCTTTAGAATCACTTTTTAATATTTGGGTAGCGCGGTTATTCAATGTCACAAAATTAAGATCATTTGGCGCTTTTTCCAAAGAGACCTCTACGTCTTTATCTTTTGCAGGAACACCATTGGCATAAAGCGTAAACTCAATAGAGTTAGATGCTGCAGATCCACTGCTCTTTATACCTAAATTAACATCAGCGGCAGTTGTATAAACTAGAGAATCTGCTGCTACCGCTGCAATATTAAGTGTTGTTGTAACAGTGGCTGAGCTGCTTGGCGAAGATGCTGTAACAACAACAGGGCCTTCACATAAATCACCATTCGAAGCAATGGCTTTATATGAAGTAATAACATTGCCTTGATTTGATGAAATTACAGATGCAGGATCGAATGTTCCACAACTTGCAGTAAAGTTCACCGTTACATTGTTTTGCGCTTGAGAATTTTGATTTAAAGTTTTTAAAGTAATATTTGTAGAAGCGCCAGATGAAAGACCAGCAGCTGCAGCAGATATATTTGATAAGACAACATTTAGTGACTGTAAACTAAAGACTGCATCTTTTGCTGTAACGGTATTACCATCATATTCAGCACTTGCTGAAATTTTGTAGGCACCTGTACTGCTCAAATTTTCAGGTGTTACTGAAATAGTTGCTTCACCGTTTGCATTAGTCACAACTGCAGCATTAGAGCTGCCAAAAGTGACTCCACCAGTTGAAGTAAATGTAACGATTGCTCCACTAACACCATTTCCAGACTGATCTGTCACTTTTACAGTAGCTGTTACACCCTCTGCAGTAATAACCGTAGTCGAATTACCATTCAAATCTTTCAGCTGAATTGCGCTAGCATTCAGCGATTTGACTTCTTCACCAGTATTGGGATTTGTTGAAGAACCACCAGAATTTGCCCCTTCATTAAAATAACCATCACTACCACCACCACCGCAACTTGCCAACAATACGGCTAAAGCTACAGCTGACAGTTTCATAGTCACTTGTTTTTTTTGCATGGAATTCCCCCAAAACCCTCAATATATATAGAGTTGTTATAAATATTTATTGGTTGCTATGTAACCATAATTATAGCTTTATGTAAACACAAGGAATACAAATGTTTGATATGTTAAATTTGAAGAATGAAGGAGAATTTTATGTACGACATCATCATTATCGGTGCAGGAACAGCAGGCATTTCAGCCTATAAAGAAGCAATTAAAAAAACACAAAATATTCTTATCATTAATGATGGTCCCTGGGACACTACCTGTGCACGCGTCGGTTGTATGCCAAGTAAAATACTTATTTCTACTGCAAACCGGATATACGATATACAACACGCCGAAAATTTAGGACTAGATGTCAAAAGTGAAATTGACACCTCTAGAGTCATGCACCATGTTCAAACTTTACGTGATCGTTTTACAAGAGCCACGTTAAAAGATGTTGAAAGTTGGCCAAGCCAACATAAAATTTCTGGAAAAGCAGAATTTATTGATTCCAATACCATTCAAGTAAATAACCAAACATTTAAAGCCAAATCATTTATCCTTGCAGTAGGTACAACTCCTGCTATAGATACAGAACAAAAACAAATTTTAGGCGATAAATTAATTACGTCCGATCAAATATTTGAGTTAGAACAACTACCAAAATCTGTCGCAGTTATTGGAAGTGGCGTGATCGCTTTAGAATTGGCTCAGGCTTTAACACGGCTTAATGTAAACACCACTGTTTTTGCACGTAGTCGAAAAATTGGCTCACTGACTAGCCCCATATTACAAAAGCTCGCACAGGAAGAGTTAAGTAAAGAGTTAAAGCTAAAGTTTGAAATTTTACCTGAACATTACTCTGTTGAAGGCGATTTAGTTCATTTAACCTATACTGAAGAAAACGTACAAAAGTCGCTACAAGTTGACTATGTTTTAGCTGCAACTGGCAGACGTACATTATTAAATACCTTAGGTTTAGAACGTATAAGTTCAGAATTTAAAGATTTAAAAAATTTACCGATCAATCCGGATACAAAGCAACTAGCTGATTATCCTATTTTTATTGTCGGTGATGCACATACCAATACCCCTATCCAACACGAAGCAGCTCATGAAGGTAAATTTACAGTACAAAACTGTTTAAACTTTCCACAAATTAAATCCATCAAGACGCTAACCCCTCTAGGCATCTTATTTTCTACACCACAAATGGCAACTATTGGTCAAAGCTATAAGCAACTACAAGATAAAAACACAGAATTCGTCATTGGTTTCGTTTCTTACGAAAAACAAGGTCGTGCGATTGTTGCTGCTAAAAATAAAGGGGCTGCCGAAGTATATGTGGATACAATTAACCATACACTATTAGGAGCTGAGCTATTCTGTGCAGAAGCTGAACATTTAGCACATTTGCTAGCTTGGATGATTTCAGAAGAACTAAGCATACATGAAATTTTGGATAAGCCTTTCTATCATCCAACTTTAGAAGAAGGGTTAAGAACTGCATTAAAGCATGCACGACGTCAGTTAAAATAATTTTATCGTTTTAGGTCGATTTATAGCGTTGGATTTCCAACGCTTTATTTTCGCCCCCTTTTATCTTTTTTCCACGCATAAAAAAACACCCCCTGAGATATCAGGGGGTGTTTCGAATAATGAGCTGGCGATGACTTACTCTCACATGGGTAACCCCACACTACCATCAGCGCTAAGAGGTTTCACTTCTGAGTTCGGGAAGGGATCAGGTGGTTCACTCTTGCTAT
>NZ_VPBO01000010.1:0-126914 GCF_013418655.1 Acinetobacter sp. YH12128
TTATAATCAGCGAAGAATTCAAAAAGGCTTGGATTTTAAGACACCAAATCAAATGGCAGAAGACTTTTATCGGTTAGCTGCCTAGAATCTCCCAAGTGAAAGTCTCCTGCTAATTCAGCACACATCAAAATACTAGATACCATTTTTATCTAAGTCAAAGAGAATGAAGAATATTACTTATACCCGTTTTTAGAAGATCTGATTATAGGTATTAATCATAAAAGTACGAAGCAATCTGTAGCCAATCTATTTGGCCCCCCCCCCCGAAAGAGAAGGTGACAGTTGGCTTAAATACAGAATATTTGATAACTATTTACATTTTGAATTTGATGATTCATTAGAGTTAAAACAAGTCACAATAGGCAAATGTTGAGACTATTATATTAATTTTTATGTATTTTTTTAAATTTAAGACCTAGACCAGTGCCTAGGTTTTTTCATTTCGTATAACAGCCATTATGTTAAATGGAGGAGATCTGACATAATTCTTGGCTTCAGTTAACTTTCTAAAAATCTTATGACTACACTTAATATCGAAAAGAAAGCAAATCCCCTTTTAAGTGATGAGGCTCAAGAATTGTTGTGTTTTGCAACAATTAGTGAATCTAAATCTTGGAAAGATGTTCTCAATTTGTATTTAGAAATTAAAGCAAAAAATGCTCCTAAGAAAGTGTTAATGCTTTTAGAAGATATAGGACAGTGTGAATATACGTCTATGCATGCTTCGATGGGAGATGGACTTTATTTTGATACATCGGAAATTATTGAAGAGGGTGAAGATGAAGATATAAGCTATGACAACACCCTGCCATTTCAGGTTAAGTATCATATTGATCAATTATTAAGATCTGAAAATAAGGTGAACATTCATGATCTACATGGAAAATTTAATTATAGTGATCAAGACCTATCTGTTTTATTAAAAATTAATGAGCAGCCTGAAAAAATTTTAGATGAAGTTATTCAAATTAAATTAGTTAATTCTGAAAATGATCATGAAAAATTTGCAGCACAGCTCAATGGATATTTTAGTTGTGATCTATCTCCTTTTGAATCTTTCAGTTTAATCCAATATTTGGATAAGAATTTTGATCTAGAATATGTTGGCTTAGGTGCGAGTTTATTATTTTTTATCAAGAAGCCAAGCTTTACCTTAGAGAAACTGGATTCTCTCTTCGAAGAATTAGATAACATTTATTCTTATAATCAAGAAACTAGTAGTAGGTTGAAACGACATTTATCAGATCATAATTATATGATCTTACCGTATGTTGATTCTCTAGATATATTTGATTTAGATGGATAATGAATATTAAGTTCCCCTAAAATTAACATAATACACGCTATACGAATACTAACTTTTATTTCATATAAATCATTATTTTATGCTGATATGAAAAGCCCTATCATCACAGATTGGGCTTTTTTGTTGATTCTTCATCTTCCACGGTTTTTTTAATGAAATCTAATGCTATAGCAACCAAAAATGTACAGATTAAATAAGAATAGATGTCCACGTGGTTATTGATTTGCAGAAAGACAAATAACAGGTTGGGGGAGCAATTGGGGGGTAAATTCACGTACAATATCAACTAATTTGCAGGTAGATATCCTGCCTTATCAGATGATTCTGTTCTCCCGTTGAATATTGGCATACATATGGCGCAAGCAAAGAAATCTTTTCCGCAGCAAAAGTCGGAATTACATGCACGAAATCTGCACCGTAGTCGTTACGATTTTCCTCAGTTAATCAAGAGCTGTAAGGAACTTGCACCTTTTGTCAGCCCAAATAAATATAACGATTTATCGGTAGATTTTTCTGATCCGCACGCTGTGAAAATGTTGAATAAAGCATTGCTCAAGCATTTTTATGGCATTCAATATTGGGATATTCCTCAAGATTATCTTTGTCCGCCTATTCCGGGGCGAGCGGACTATATCCACTATTTGGCTGACTTGTTGAGTGCTAACAATAAAGGTCTGATTCCAGCTGGAAACACCGTTCAAGTCTTAGATATTGGCGTTGGCGCGAACTGTATTTATCCGATCATTGGTCATCGAAGCTATGGCTGGAAATTTGTCGGCTCAGACATTCATGCTGCATCGGTTAAAAGTGCCCAATTTATTGTGGAGGCAAATCCGAATCTGCGTAAAGGTATTCAGATTCGATTGCAGAAAAAAGCGAGCAATATTTTCATTGGTGTGATCAAACCTTCAGATCGTTTTGATTTGACCATGTGTAATCCGCCATTTCATGCCTCGCAAGATGAAGCCAACGCGACAGCAACGCAAAAATTAAGAAAACTGGGCAAGCCGGTTGATCGTACCAAGGTGGTGTTAAACTTTGGAGGTCAAAAAAACGAACTCTGGTGTGATGGCGGCGAAGAACGATTTGTCTGCCAAATGGTGCAAGAGAGCATTCAGTTTGCAGAGCAATGCCTTTGGTTTAGTACACTAGTTTCCAAGAAAACAACATTGCCAGTGCTTTTAAAGGCCTTAGCGAAGAGCGGCGCAGTGGATGTGAAAACTATTAAAATGACTCAGGGACAAAAAGAAAGCCGTTTTGTCGCTTGGACTTTTTTAGATTCAAAGCAGCAGCAAGCATGGAACAATGCACGTTGGACTTCAGCTTAAGTCTGTCTTCTTTGGAAATTTGGGTCATCAGTGCACTATTCCATGAATAGAGGCGAGGCATTGCAAGTATGGCGTCTTGGATCAATCCGGCGAATTTTTGCTAAACAAGACGCATTGTTAATTGTTACAAAAAACAGCATCTAGCGATTTTTGCTTATTTTGTGTTCTAAGCGCTTTGAATATTCTGCAAGGGCTTCTTTTATATGTGAAAAATGCGCGGAATTGAACTGCAAATGCGTATGTTTATCATTTAAATTTTATATAAATCATAAGCTTACAAAAATTATATTTTGCATTCATTTTGAAACTTGTCCATAATATTTGAAAAGGGTATGGAGTGAAGAAAATGCGTGGCAATCCAGAAGTCGTAGACTACTTAAATATGCTGATCGGTGGCGAACTGGCTGCTCGTGATCAATACTTAATTCATTCCCGTATGTATGAAGATTGGGGTTTAAGTAAAATCTTTGAACGTATCGATCATGAAAGCCAAGAAGAAGGCTCACATGCAGATGCATTGATTCGTCGCGTATTGTTCCTTGAAGGAACGCCGAATATGAATCGTGATGATATTGAAGTTGGTACAGACGTTGTGACCTGTTTAAAAGCAGATTTAGCGCTTGAATATCATGTTCGTGAGAAACTTGCACAAGGCGTAAAATTGTGTGAAGAAAAGGGTGACTATGTGACCCGTGACATGCTACGTCAGCAAATGTCAGATACTGAAGAAGATCATACCTACTGGCTTGAAAAGCAAATGCGTTTGATCGAACTGATTGGCTTACCAAACTATATTCAGTCTCAAATATAAATTTCGAAAGAATCTAAAGACCCAGCACAAGCTGGGTTTTTTATTAAGTCATGAAAACTATTGTTGTAGTTTTTTGATATCTGCCAAAACTTGCGCCGCATGTGTCTGTGTATTCACACTGGTGTAGTGATACACAATAATGCCTTTCGGATCAATCAGAAAGGTTTCACGTTTGGCAACTTTCAAAATCCCTAAGTTTCGTACAATACCTAGCTGAGTCGCCAGCTTATGCTGTTGGTCGGCAAGAATTGGAAAGGGAAGTCCGAGTGCTTTAGAGAACTTTTGATGTGATGCAACATCATCTAAGCTTGCGCCCAAAACAACCGCATTAGTTTTAAAAAATTGTGGATACAGGGTTTTAAATTGATTGGCTTCTTCTGTACAACCGGGTGAGTTGTCTTTGGGATAAAAGTACAGAACAAGCCATTTCCCTTGATATTGCTTCAGTTCGTGCCATTTTCCATTTTGATCTTGCAATTTAAAGTTGGGTGCGGGTGTGCCTACCCATTGTTTTTGTTTGTTTTGACTGGTGCTGAGTATTGATGTTTCGGCAACTGTGATTTGGGTAGTTGCTATTAAAGCATATGTCATGAAACAGATTTTTAGCAATGAAGAAACTTTCATAGAGCATCAGTTTATATCGTTCTTTATCTGATCTTAGCAAATTTTAAAGCGCTGTAGGCTAGCTGATTTTATATTTATCAAAGTCGATTGCGAATGTCTTTTGGCAAATCGGTTGATGTGCTGAAATGCCACTTTCAAACTTGCTTTGAGCTTTTATACTATTTGGAATCGTTTAATTTTAGAGTTTGCATTGAAACAAAAGATTTTACTTATTACTGGTTGGGGCGGCGGTCGTAAATTACTGGCTCCTTTACAGCAGGCATTGATCGCGCAAGGTTATCAGGTCGAATTATGGAATATTTTTGATGCCTTAAATCTAGAAGTGCTTGAACAGAAAGTTGAATCGGCGCAGCAATTTGATGTGATTATTGGCTGGTCTCTTGGTGGCCAATTGGCAACGATTTTGGTAGATGAAATTCAAAAAAAATATCAACAACAGAAAGTGCTGATCACATTAGGTTCAAATCCAAGTTTTGTGGCTGATGAAAAGTGGCCTGCTGCGATGGATCAAGTGAGTTTTCAAAGCTTCAAACAATCTTTTGAGCAGGATGCAATTTCGACCCTAAAAAAGTTTGGTTATATGGTTTGTCAGGGCGCTGATAGCAGCAAGCAAGATTTCATCACCTTGCAAAATTTGATTCAAGCGCAAAATTTAGATGTGCTTCGAGCAGGATTGAACTGTTTGGAGAAGCTTAATAATGTCAGTATCTTGAAAAACTACACAGGTCATCAATACCATATTTTTGCTAAGCAAGATTATTTGGTTAGTTACAAAGTTGAACGCTTACTGCGTAATTTAGCTGTAAAGTTTTTGGAGACTGAATTGGTTTCTGGCTCACATGGCTTTCCATTGTTTGAATCTGAAGTCATAAGTTGCAAAATCTTCCAATATTTAAAGAAAATAGAACAAATCTCTGAATAGCTGGGCTTTATGGCAATTTATTTTTCATTGGCGTGGGGGTAACATCTTGCCACATTGATGTTTTAGCCTGATACATGGAGTGAGGGATGGTCAATTTAACCGATCTACAATTTGATCAGCAGCATATTTGGCATCCCTATACATCGATGACTCAGCCCCTTCCAACGTTTAAAGTGAAACGTGCGCAAGGGGTAATGATTGAGCTTGAAGATGGTCGTCAATTGATTGACGGTATGTCTTCATGGTGGTGTGCGATTCATGGTTATAACCATCCCGAGCTAAATCAAGCTGTGACCGATCAACTGCAACAAATGTCACATATCATGTTTGGTGGATTGACGCATGATCCTGCGATTCAACTTGCTAAGTTACTGTTAAAAATCACCCCGCCCAGTTTAGATAAAATTTTCTTTGCCGATTCAGGTTCGGTTGCTGTCGAAGTGGCCTTAAAAATGGCAGTGCAGTATTGGGCGTCTTTGCATCAACCGAATAAAACCAATTTTGTCACTCCACGTTCTGGCTATCATGGCGACACTTGGAATGCGATGTCTGTGTGTGATCCCGTGACAGGGATGCATCAGATATTTGGTTCCAGTTTGCCCAATCGTATATTCGTTCCAGCACCGCAAATTGGCTTTGACCAAGTGTGGAATCCTATGGATATTGCTGAACTAGAAAAGACACTTGCTGAACAGCATGAAAATATTGCGGGATTGATTCTAGAGCCGATTGTGCAAGGTGCAGGAGGCATGCGTTTCTACCATCCTGAATATTTGCGTCAAGCTAAATTACTCTGCGAAAAATATAATATCTTACTGATCTTTGATGAAATTGCCACAGGCTTTGGGCGAACAGGAAAGCTCTTTGCTTGGGAATGGGCCGCAGTTGAGCCAGATATTATGTGTATTGGTAAAGGACTGACAGGCGGTTATATGACCTTGTCTGCAACCCTGACTACGCAGAAAGTCGCGAATACTATTAGCCAAGGCGAAGCCGGCGTGTTTATGCATGGCCCAACCTTTATGGCGAATCCGCTGGCGTGTGCAGTTGCGCTGAAAAGTACCCAACTTTTAATGCAACAGGACTGGGCGAGTAATATTCAACGTATAGAACAACAGCTAAAGTTGGGCTTGAGTTCGTTAGCTAAACTCAATTATGTGCAAGATGTGCGAATACTTGGTGCTATTGGTGTGGTGGAATTGACCTTTAATGTCGATATGAAAACGCTACAACAGGAGTTTGTTCGTCGTGGTATTTGGATTCGTCCATTCGGTAAGCTAGTGTATGTGATGCCACCCTATATTATTTCTGAGTATGAATTAAAAATTTTGCTAGAACAAATGGTTGAGGTGGTGAAAAACATGGGGCAGTCGGTATGAATCTGCTTAGCCATTTTTCAGATCAACTTGATCAACTAAAACAGCAAGGCAACTTACGTCAGTTCACTTCGAATCATCAGCATGATCGTTACATTAGTATTCACGATCATACCATGTTGAATTTAGCGTCAAATGACTATTTAGGTTTGGCTTCAAACCTACATCTACGTGAACAATTCTTTGATGAAACCCCGAACGCACAGCGTTGGATGAGTTCATCCTCATCGCGTTTATTGACAGGAAACTTTTCTGAATATGAACAACTTGAATCAACATTAAGTGATGCCTTTCATGGTCGATCTGCACTGTTATTTAACAGCGGCTATCACATGAATATCGGGATTTTACCTGCACTGGCAGACAGTAAAACCTTGATATTGGCGGATAAGTTAATTCATGCCAGTTTGATTGATGGCATCCGATTATCGAGTGCGAAATATGTACGTTATCGCCATAATGATTTGGCGCATCTTTCTCAGCTTTTATGCAAATATCATGAAGATGAGGCTTTTGAGCGGATCATTGTGGTGACTGAATCGATTTTCAGTATGGATGGTGATGAAACCGATTTGGCTGAACTGGTAAGGATCAAAAAACAATTTCCCAAAGTGATGTTGTATGTCGATGAGGCACATGCAATCGGTGTGCGCGGTGAGCGTGGTTTAGGCTGTGCTGAACAATATCAAGTGATTGATGATATTGATCTTTTAGTCGGGACATTTGGTAAAGCACTGGCTTCAATAGGGGGGTATCTCATCTGTCATGCGATTATTCGTGACTATTTGATTAACTCGATGCGACCGTTGATTTTTAGTACTGCACAGCCCCCGATCTGTATGGCTTGGACAGATTTTATTTTCAAGAACGTTTTAAATTTAAAAGAAGAGCGTCACCATTTACAACAAATCAGTCAAAGTTTGCAGCAAGCTGTGCAAGCTAAAGGTTTTGATTGTCCATCTACATCACATATTGTGCCCGTCATTATTGGCGAGTCGAATAAAACAGTTGCCAAGGCTCAATCATTGCAAACGGCAGGTTTTTATATCATGCCTGTACGTCCACCCACTGTGCCGCAGCATAGTTCGCGCTTACGCATTTCACTCACTGCTCAGATTACACAAACAGATCTTGATCAGTTGACTCAATTGTTGTGAGTGACTTGTGAATAATATTGAGATTGATAAATCCCAAGTGGCGTTGCGATTTGCTCAGGCAGGGCAGAGCTATGCTGAACATGCCGTTGTACAAAAAGAGATTGCTCAACATTTATTTGAGTTGATGCAGCAGTATTGTCCAAAGTTGCAAAATCATCCTGTAGAAACCGTTTTTGAAATCGGATGTGGTTCGGGGAATTTAAGCCATTTGATGCTGGAAAATATGCAAATCAATCATTTGGTTTTAAATGATCTATATGCAGAAATTCAACAGCATTTTTCATCAAGTCAGCAGATTCAGTATTGGCTTGGAGATATCGAACAACTTGAATTTCCACAGCATATCGACTTGATCGCATCTAGTTCAGCTTTGCAATGGGTAGGGAACTTAGCGGGCATTGTTGAGAAAGCCTTTCAAAGTTTAAATCCAGAGGCATATTTTTGTTTTTCGACCTTTGGGCAGCAGAATTTACAGGAAATAAAAGCTTTGACTGGGCAGGGTTTGGACTACCTCGATGTTGATATGCTTCAAATCATATTAAGTCAAAATGGTTTTGAAATTCTGCATCTTTCAGAGCAGACAGCGGCATTATATTTTGATCATCCAAAGCAGGTTTTGCAGCATTTAAAAGCGACAGGTGTGACTGCGACAGCCTCACATTTTCGTTGGACGAAACAATCGCTCTTTGATTTTTATTCAGCATATCAACAGTTTTCTTTGCGTGATGAATCTGGGCAGATGCGTTATGCACTGACCTATCATCCGATTTTTTGTATTGCACGGAGAATGCCATGACAGGGCAAGTTTATTTCATTAGTGGGATCGATACAGGCATCGGGAAAACATATACCACGGGCTATTTGGCTAAAATATGGAATGAACAAGGGGCGCGAACGATCACGCAAAAGTTGATCCAAACAGGCAATGTCGATATTTCTGAGGATATAGAACAACATCGTCAAATTATGGGTACGGGGTTGTTGGTCGAAGATGAAACCAAACTCACGATGCCTGAAATATTTAGTTATCCTGCGTCGCCACATCTCGCCACCAAACTCGATGGACGTGACATTGATTTTGCTAAAATTGAATATGCGACAAAACGTTTAACTGAAAAATATGACAACGTTTTACTCGAAGGTGCGGGTGGTTTGATGGTGCCATTGACTACGGACCTTTTAACCATCGATTATGTTGTAGAGAAACAATATCCCGTTATTTTGGTGACATCAGGTCGTTTGGGCAGCATTAATCATACGATTTTAAGTTTGGAAGCATTAAAAAGTCGTGGCTTAGTGCTTTATGCACTCGCTTATAATTTAAATGATGAATCGCAAGATGCATTGATTTCTAAAGATACTGCTGAATATTTAAAAGCATATTTAGCGAAACACTTTCCACAAGCATTATGGATTGATGTTCCTGTATTGGCATAATGGGCTAACTCTATATATTGACAATGATTGGGTGTAATTATGACGGATCATGCGTTTATAGAACTTGCGATTCAACTTGCGAAAGAAAATATTGAGCAAGCTGGTCGACCATTTGGTGCTGTGATCGTTAAGCATGGCGTTGTGGTGAGTACAGGGGTGAATCAAATATTAATCTCAGGCGATCCCACATCTCATGCCGAGTTAAATGCATTAAGACAAGCCGCACAAAATTTAAATACGACGTCTTTGAAGGACTGTGTCGTTTATGCGAGCGGACAACCGTGTCCAATGTGTTTGGCGGCTCTGCGAATGGTTGGAGTTGAAAAAATTGTGTATGCCTATTCAAATGCTGATGCAGAAGCCTCTGGTTTATCTACAGCAGAGATTGCCGAAAAATTAAGACATGAACCACATGAACAGCAAGGGTTGAGTTTTAGTCAGTTAAAGCCAAACTCTGATCATGAGCTATATGATTTTTGGAAGCAGAAAAATACTTAATAAATACTATGTGTTTATTTCTGAGTCACTAACTGTATAGATTTCTGTGAAGAATTAAAAAAGCCAACTGAGGTGATCAGTTGGCTTTTTTTGTTGGGGAGCAATTATTGATTTGCTGAGACCCCAATTTTTTTGACATTCAAACGTTGTGCTGCGGCCATCACCATTGCGACATCTTTATATTCTGTCATTTTGTCAGGTTGCACTTTGATCGTATCCTGATCTGCTTGTTGTGCAACACCAGCAAAAAGTGTTTCTAAAGCTTGCTTATTGGCAACGGGTTGACCATTCCAAAATAATTTACCTTGTGCATCAATGCGTAAAGTGACCGGCTCAGGCGGCTTTTCATTGGTTGGCGGTGGCGTACCGTTTGGCAAATCAATATTGATCGAATTATTTGGAATTGGAATTGTGATAATAAACATAATGAGCAAAACCAACATCACATCGATCAATGGCGTCATGTTGACGTCCAACATAACATCATCGTCTTTATCGGAACCGACATTCATTCCCATACCTTGTCCCTCATCCGATTATGGTGCGGCAACAGGAGTAGTGACAAAAGCAATTTTGCCAATTCCTGCTGCTTGTGTTGCACTAATGACTTCATCAATCGCTTCATATTTTGTCACCTGATCGCCACGGATATGAACTTCAGGTTGCGGACGCTTTTTAGCTTCCGCTTGTAGTCGACTGATCAGCGTATCTTTATCTGCAATGTATTTTTCATTCCAGAAGATATCGCCATTTTTATTGACAGCAATCTGAATATTGATCGGTTTGGTTTCATAAGGAGTGTTCTTTTCCTCAGGTAACTTCACCGGAACTGTATGGATTGCAACAGGTACTGTAATTAAGAAAATAATGAGCAGTACCAACATAATATCAACCAAAGGTGTTGTATTAATGGCTGAAATTACATCATCTTCGTCACCATCTGAATTGACCATCATTCCCATGGCTGATGCCTCTCTTATTTGGTGTCGTTATTATTGTTTTTGATCTCACCGCTTAAAAGTACGGTGTGTAGATCTGAACCAAAGGTACGAACATTATCTAGAACTGCCTTATTACGACGTGTTAACCAGTTATAGCCAAGAACCGCAGGTACTGCTACAGCCAAACCAATTGCCGTCATAATCAGGGCTTCACCGACTGGGCCAGCAACTTTATCAATAGATGCCTGACCTGAAATACCAATTGCCGTTAAAGCATGGTAAATACCCCAAACTGTACCGAACAAACCCACAAATGGTGCAGTCGAACCGACAGTTGCGAGAAAAGCCAATCCACCACTTAAATGGCTTTGAATTTTATCGATAGCACGCTGGATTGAAATAGTCACCCATGTGTTGAAGTCGATACGTTCCAGCAGATTACCGCCATGTTTTTTGGTTGAATTAATGCCTTTTTCTGCAATAAAGCGGTATGCACTCGATTCGTCTAAGGTTTCTGCTGCGCTATCAATTGAAGCAGCATCCCAAAATTTAGCTTCGGCTTCTTTGCCTTGACGTTTAATTTTAGCTTGTTGAATAAATTTAGTGACCATGATGTACCAAGTTCCAATCGACATCAGGACCAAGATAAAGAGTGTCGATTTAGCAACGATGTCACCTTCACGCCATAGTGCTTCTAAGCCATACGGGTTATAGACTTCTTTGGTTGCTGTAGGCATTGGTGGCGGTGCAGGTGTATTTGTTGTATTCGTAGTTTCTACTTGTGTTGTTGCAGTATTTGCAGATTCTTCAGCAAATGCTGCTTGCAGTGGGAGTAATGTACTTGTTACTAAAACTGTAGCAGATGCAAAAATACGCGCAGATTTCATCATTTTATTCATTTATATTCTCCAAATTTTTGTAGATTCATTAATCAAGTTTAAATTCGTATTCAATATCAAACCAATCTTCAACTGGCTCACCATTTTTGAGTGCAGGCTTAAATGTACATAAGCTGAATGCTTTGCTAGCAGCCTTATCTAGAGATTTAGTACCACTCGATTTTTTGACCTTCACTTGTTTCGCACTGCCGTCAGGCCCAACCAATACAGAGATGCGGACAGTTCCTACTTCTTCTGCCATTGCAGCTTCACGAGGGTAATCTGGTTCTTTACATCCAACGCTACCCTCAGATGCACCACGTGTTTCCCCAGCTGGTTTTGGAGCAGGGGCAGGAGCGGGTGCTGCCGCAGCGATTGGTGCAGGTGCTGCAACAGGGCTAGGAGATGGAGAGGCTGTAGGCGTAGGTGTTGAAACGGCTTTCACTGTTTGTGTTGGTGCAGCTTTTTCAACAACCTTTTGTTCAGGTTGAGGGTCTGGTGTTTTGAGCACTTCCTTAACGAGTTTTGGTAATTCAGGTGGTTTTTCAATTGGTTTCGGTTTTTCTGGCTCAGGTTTTTTATCTTGAATAATGATTAATTCAACAGGTTCTTCTACAGTTTTCTCACCTTTTTTGGACAGGCCAGTAATTAATCCGTAGAGTACAATGAGATGCAGAAGAATGACTGCCCCAATTCCGATCAGGCGTTTGCCGGAATTATTTTCTAATTCGGAAAAGCTTTTGCCCATTACTACTCCTGAAATGTGAGACAAACAATCAATAGTGAAATTGGCACTTGAGATATAAGTGTTTTTTGCATTTTTTATGTTTGACTAATTAAATAAATTAACGCTACTAACACGGTTAGACGAGTAACCGTGTTAGCAAAGTTATGTTTTAGAAGAATTTATATGTACCACGTACAAAGTAAGTACGTCCTGTTGGATCGCTGTAGCGAGGGTCATAACCATACTGTGCATTGTTTTTTGCGTCAGATGCAGCTGGCTCGGCATCAAACATATTTTTGATACCTGCTGTAAGCTCTAGATTTTTAAAGCCTTTGTAAGTACCTGCAACGTTATACAAGGTATAGTCAGCAACATCACGAGTTTCAGATGCGTCTTCATAACCGCGGGTGAATTGTTGTTCGAAACGCAATCCCCAGTTTTCATATGCCCAATTTAGGTTGGCCGTATGTTTCCAGCGGACAACTGCAGGGTCATCATAAACACCGACTAAGCCTTCCCATTCACCGCCTTTTTCAGTTTGGTAATCCATTTTGATGACATAAGTACCATCAATACCGAAGCCCCAACGTCCTGTAGGTGTATTTGGAGTTTGATAATTTAGACTTAAATCAACACCAGAAGTTTTTAAACCACCCATGTTTTGCAGTGTTGTATTTAAATACTGAATTCGGCCATCTGGTGCATATACAATTAAGTTACCGTATTGACTAAGATTGTCGAAAATCATGTCAGGTGTAATTGAACCAACAAGATCTTCAATTTCAATATTGTAGTAATCAGCAGTAAAGACTAAGTTTTTGATTGGTTCAAAGACGAAACCAGCTGTATATGATGTTGATTCTTCAGGTTGAAGATCTGGGTTACCACCTTGCTTGCGTTTGAATTGCATACCACATTGGTCGGCGTAGTTAACATCATTTGGCTTGCCCTCAGCATCACAAAATCTTGGATTGTCGAAGCTGGCGCTAGTGTATGTTTCGCTTTGTGGAGCGTTGATTTCCCAAAGGCTTGGGGCACGGAAACCAGTGCTATATGACGAACGGAACATCAATTGCTTTGTCGGTTCCCAACGTAATGAAACTTTCGGGTTGAATGTATCGCCGAAATCACTGAAATCATCATAACGCGCTGCAAGTTGAGCTTCTAAGGTTGGTAAAATCGGAATGTGGAATTCTGTAAAGAATGCTGTATTTTCACGATCACCTTTACTGATTGGTTTATCAGGGTCTATACCACTACCAGGAACTAAAGCGACAATCGGTGAGTTTACTTTAGCCTCCCAATCTTGCTTAGTGAAACTACCACCGAATGCAAAACCAACTTCACCCGCAGGTAGTTCGAAAATTGGTCGGCTAATTGTGAAGTCAACAGAAGTTGATTCTAAACTCGCGACGTTTGTTTTACCTCTAACATCAAAAGTCGACCATTTCCCTGCATCTTCAGGTGCTTGCGCACCAAATGGATTAAGTGTTCCATCATTCAGCGCATCTTGTACTTTCTCCATGTTGAGATAGCCGCTCTTGAAGCTGTCACTTGATTCACCTTTGGCATATGTCACCCCAGCATTCACATCCCAGCCTAAAGCTTCACCTTCAATTCCGGCAAAGACACGATTCGATTCATTAATGGTGTGTGATACACGATTACCAGCTTGAGAACGAAGATAAAGGGCAGCTTCATCATCTTTTAAACCAGTTATACCTGGAGTTATGCCATTGCCAGGGTAGTATTTACTTGTATTCGGAATAGTTAGGCTACCACCCCAAACATCTGGAGCAATAGAAGTGGTGACTTCGCTTTTTGTATAGATGTATTCAGCAACAGCATTGATATTGTCATTGATTTTAATTGTAGCTTTACCAAGAGCAGATAGTGTTTCTTCTTCCGGAATAATACCAATCAATGCTTGGGTATTAAGTAAACAGCGTGTACCAGAGACAAATGTATTTGGTGCATTATTACAGTTATCGTTGATATACGGGTTAACAATACCAACGCCTGAATCACCGATATTTGCAGGGAATCCAGCTGTCGATCCAATTGCCATACCGAGTTCAGGAATTAAACCGCCACGTTTACTGACTTTACGATCTTTAGCCCAGATTGGGTCGGTTTTACGATAATCGATAACACCATAGACATTAAAACCTTGTTCATCTAAATCGCCATAACCACCAAAAATAGAGACGTCCTTTTTATCGCCTCCAGCTTCTTCAGGTGCAAATATACCTCCGCTAATACCAGCGCCTGTATATTGTTTTTTAGTGATAAAGTTGATTACACCTGCGATTGCATCTGCACCATAAACGGCAGATGCACCATCACGTAGGACTTCGACGCGGTCTACCATTGCCAATGGAATGATATTCAAATTGACTTCTGAAGTACTGAATGGACTATTTGCCAGACGGCGACCATTTAAAAGGACAAGTGTTTTATCGGTACCAATACCACGTAAATTTGCTGAAGAACCAGAGGTATTACTTTTACCAATATTCTGGGAAGTCACAAAGCCAGCCTGGTTAGCACTGACTTTATTCATCGCTTCTTCCACAGTGGTAACACCCTGTTTAATTAATTCTTCAGCTTTAATCACCGTAATTGGTGATGCACTCTGTGCTGCTACCCCTTTAATTGAAGAGCCTGTTACGGTCACTTTAGCTACTTTTGGCTGAGCTTTCTCTTCTTCGTCCGTATTATCTGCTGCATGCGCTAAAGATAAACACAGCATACTTAAACTAAGAGTACTTAATTTAAGTATTGTTTTGCTAAATGGTGTGCCCCCCACAGATTTAGCATTTTTTTTCTCTTTCATAGTAAAAGTATTCCTTTTTGTTGTAGTTAGCGATATTGCTTGATTCTTTTTAAGCAATTCAAGTGCCATATTTATATTTAAATTTTATTTTCAAATATAAAATACTGATAAATATCTACATTATTGATTTTAAATTGGAGAAATTTAAGATGAACGGTAAGTATATTTTTTAAAATTATCCTTTTGATTGGGGTTTGTTGGGAATTTAACATTTGATCAAAAAAAATTTAAAAACATGATTAGGTGCAAATTAAACCATAAAAAGTGTGATTTAATTCATATTTATGTGTTTGATTTATAAGGCTAATAAGAGAAATAAATAAAAAATAAAAACCATAAATTCAGTGGCTTAGTTGTCTGTTGTCTGTCATTTCATCTGAACATGATCCATTATGAATCAGGAATGTATTATATTTGTGCAGAATGTGCATGGATGAGTACACATCCAAGAGTTGAATTTTTGATAAAAACGAGCTTTACTCGGAAAGTCGCTATTAGTATAAATTTATCTTAAAAAATGAATTTAAAAGGATATTTAATTCAGATAACTTTCAACCAAGGAGTGGTGGCATGAATTTCGCTTTATATTAATTGCTGTATTAAGTTCTACGTTTAAAACTCAATTTAAACTAGATTGTTTTATTTTAGTGAGGGTGGCTTTATTTAAAGTCTGCTTGCGGCTTTGTATTATTAAAAAATCATCAGAAAGGAAAAGGTTTGGAAACTAGAAAATTTAAAATAGCGCTCCTTGCATTATTAATTTCAACAGGGATGATGGCCGAGGTTCAAGCTTCTGCACAATCGAATAAAGTTTTAAATATTGCATTTGAAGCACCTGATGATGGTTTTGATATGGTCAAAACCTATAATTATTATAGTGGCAATATTGCGGAAGCGATTTTTGAACCCTTATTAAAATATGACTATCTAGCACGTCCTGTTGTTCTTGTTCCAAATACCATTGAAGCGATGCCAAAGATTGAACAAGAAGGAAAAGTCTATACCTTCAAAATCAAACGAGGCATCCATTTTTCAGATGATCCAGCCTTTAAGGGGAAAAAACGCGAGCTGGTTGCGCAAGATTACATTTACGCAATTCAGCGAATTTTAGATCCAGCTAACCGTTCTCCGACTTATTCATTTATTGATGGCAAGATCTTAGGGGGGGATGCGGTCGTTGCGGATGCAAAAAAGTCAGGAAAATTTAATTACAATGCAGCAATTGCCGGCCTAAAAGCGATAGATCCTTATACTTTGCAAATTACTTTGACGCGCCCTGACTATAATTTCCAATATATTTTGGCCTATGTTACGTTTGGAGCAGTTTCAAAAGAAGTTGTTGAATTTTATGGCAATAAAATTGCACAACATCCTGTAGGAACGGGGCCGTATCAGCTCAGTAAATATGTGCCACGTAGCAAGATCGAACTGGTTGCAAACCCGAATTATCGTGGTTTTGTTTGGAATTTTAAATCGACAGGCACAGCTTGGGACAATCAGTTAGTTAAAGAAATGAACGGGAAGAAAATGCCGCAAATCGGCAAAGTTTCCGTCAGTATTATTGAAGAAGAACAGTCACGGTGGTTAGCATTTAAAACAGGGCAGCTGAATTTTGATAAATTGACCTCAAATGCAGTACCGCAAGCCTTAGATTCGCAAAATAAACTTAAGCCTGATATGCAAAAGCTCGGCATTAAGCATTATCCAAATAAAGATGCTGAAATCACCTACAGCATGTTCAATATGCAAGACCCGCTTGTCGGTGGTCAAAGCCTTGAAAAGATTGCGTTACGCCGTGCTATCAGCATGTCATACAATCAAGCTGAAGCGATTAAACAGTTATATCAAGGGCAGGCCGTAAAGGCTGAAATGTTTTTGCCAGAAGGTGTGAGTGGCTTTAATCCAAAATATCGCAGCAGTTTGGGATATAACCCATTGCTGGCCAATAAATTACTGGATCGATTTGGGTATAAGAAAGGTGCTGATGGTTATCGAACCTTGCCCGATGGTAAAGCGTTGACCTTAAAAATAAATACTGAAAATAGCTCTAAATCAGTGATTCAATCTGAGTTGTGGAAAAAAAATCTCGATGCCATTGGGATACGGGTACAGTTTAAGGTCAGTAACTTTGCTGATAATTTAAAAGAAGCAATGCAATGTAAATATATGATGTGGTCAGGAGCGTGGATTGCAGATTATCCTGAAGGGGAGAACTTTGCTCAATTACTATATGGGCCAAATTCAGGACAAGGGAATTTAAGTTGTTATCAATCTAAAGCTTATGACGCTTTATATAAACAAGCAATTGTGTTGAAACCTAAAGATCGTGAACCTTTTTATGAAAAAATGAACCGTCAAATTGAAGCGGATAACCCTTGGATTATCCATTCTACACGGATTCGTAATTGGTTAATTCACCCTGAAATTCAGGGGTATAAAACACATCCAATGATGAACACCAGTTGGCAATATCTCGATATTCAGCCTAGTAAAAAATAATTGAGTCAGGATTACAATGAAGCGAAATTCGAATTTTACGCTAACCAAATTTGCTACAGCGTGTTTGATGGGGGGAGTGCTATTCAGTGCGATGCCGACATTAGCAATGGCAAAGAATCCAGCAGATCCAAATAAAGTTTTACGTCATATTTTCCCTGTCGCAGAAACAGGTTTTGACCCAGTTGGCGTACATGATCTGTATTCTGCACATGTGAATACCTCAATCTTTGAAACCTTATATACCTATGACTATTTAGCATCACCAGCAAAGTTGGTTCCTAAAACGGCGGCTGCGATGCCAGAAATCAGTGCTGATGGTTTGACTTATACCATTCGCCTGCAAAAAGGCATTTATTTTGCTGATGATCCTGTGTTTAAGGGCAAGAAAAGAGAGTTAACCTCGGCTGATTATGCATATACCTTTAGACGTTTAGTCGATCCACAACTTCGCTCACCAAACAGTTGGCTACTCGATGGCCGCATTTTAGGCATGGAGAAGGTTTTAGATAAGGCGAAAAAAACAGGTAAGTTTGACTATGATGCACCAATTGAAGGCATACAAACCCCTGATCGGTATACCCTTGTCATTCGTTTAAATTCTCCAGATCAAAACTTTCCAATGTTATTGGCTCATCAACCTGCATCGGCTATGGCACGTGAAGTGGTCGAAAAATATCGAGACAAAGCGGGTTTTGTGATGGGTAAACCGGTGGGTACAGGGCCATATATTTTGACGCGCTGGACACCTGGCTCACGAATTATTTTAAAGGCCAATCCCAACTATCGTGGTTTTGTCTGGGACTTCAAGGCATCAGATGCCAAAGATGAAAAGATCGTAAAAGCCATGCAAGGCAAAAAAATGCCACAAATTGGTGTGATTGATATTCAGGTGATGGAAGAATCACAATCACGTTGGTTGACCTTTGCAAAAAATGAAGCTGATTTGTTGGTGCTCGATGGAGATTTGTCGGTACAAGCCTTAAAAGATGGAGAGCTAAAGCCTGAGTTGGCTAAAAAAGGCATCCAAATGTCGCGCATTTCTGACCCCTCTATCGACTATCACTATTGGAATATGCAAAACCCTGTGGTTGGTGGTTTTAGTAAAGAAAAAATTGCATTACGTCGTGCAATGGCGATGGCTTATTCAGCAGATAATCAAATCAAAATTTTGATGAATGGTGATGCGCAAAAATTACAAAGCCCAATTCCATTCGGTGTTGTCGGCTATGACCCGAATTATAAGTCGAGTATTCCATATTCGGTCAAAGCGGCAAATTTATTGCTCGATCGTTATAACTATAAAGTCGGCGCAGATGGTTGGCGTACTCAACCGAATGGTAAACCGCTAACGATTGAAATGACGATAGCGGGCAATAGTAGCCGTAGTCAGCAGTCGGGCGAATTTTGGAAGAAAACTTTTGATAGCATCAAAATAAAAATGACAACAAAGTCGATGCCATTTGCAGAAGCTTTAAAAGCCGAAAAACAGTGTAAAACCATGTTTAAAGCATCTGCATGGATCGCAGACTATCCAGATGCAGACAATTTTATGCAATTGTTCTATGGCAAAAATATTAATGTCACCAACAACGGCTGTTCAAAAATACCTGAATACGACCGTTTATATGAACAAACACAGCGTATGAAACCGGGACCAGAGCGGGATGCAGTCTATCGGAAAATGTCACGCATATTAGAAGTGTATATGCCTGTCCAAATTAATTATGCACGTTACCGTAGTGTGTTGTCGCAACCACGCGTGATTGGTTATAAAAAGCATCCAATTTTGGCAACAGAATGGATGTACATCGATATTGACCCGAAAAAATAAAATGGAACAAAACTGGAGAAATTATGAAAAATAAAGCTTTGAAACTCACCACCCTCAGTATGTTGATGATCGGCGCTAGCCAATTCGTTCAAGCCGAAGATTCAATACGGAGTACTTTGCCAAAGTTCCAAGCCAAAGAAATACCTGCGCTGTGTGATGCCAAAATTCAGCAAGTGAAAACAGATTTAGCGGCATTTGAGCAAAAAAAGATAAAAAATAATGCAAAAGCAGCACCTGTTTTGGCGGAGTGGGATCAAATTTTTGCCAAATTTGAAGATTTTTATGGACCAATCGGACTATATAGCAACGTCGATCCTGATGAGGCTTTACGTAAGGCTGCGGAAGATTGTGAAATTAAAATTATGGAGTTTCAAACTTCGGTTTATCAAAATCCAAAACTTTATGAGCAAATTAAAAAACTCAAAACCAATGACGAAATTGATAAAAAAATGCGTCAAGACATCTTGGATGGTTTTGAAAATACAGGGGTGCAATTTACACCTGAAAAACGTGCACGTTTGAAAGCTATCTTTGATGAATTGGCAAAAATTGAACAAGAATATGCGCGTAATGTACGAGATAATAAAGAAAAACTGGAGTTTACACCGGCGGAGTTGAAAGGCTTGCCAGACAGCTATATTTCGGGCTTAAAGAAAAATGAAAAGGGCAATTATTTGCTCGGTTTTGAATACCCAGAATACCGTCCATTTATGGAACTAGCAGAAAGTGATGATGCGCGTAAGCGTTACCAAACTGCATTCACGCGTCGTGGTACTGAGAAAAACTTAGTATTGTTAAAGCAAGCAATGGATTTACGTTATGAAATTGCGCAGCTCTTTGGCAAAAAAAGCTATGCCGAATGGGTGTTGCAACACCGTATGGCAAAAGACCCTGAAACAGTGAATAAGTTCTTAGCCGATGTTCATCAAACGGTGGCACCTTTAGAGAAAAAAGAAGTTGAGACTTTACGTGAGTTCAAAGCGAAAAGCCTGAAAATTCCACTCGAAAAAGCTGAAATCAATCGCTGGAGTGAGAGTTATTGGAGTGAAAAACTTCGCAAAGAAAAGTATCAAATCGATCAAGAAAAATTGCGTGACTATTTCCCAACCCAAGCATCTCAAGAATGGATTTTTGCCATTTCATCTGACCTTTATGGTATTGAATTTAAGCCTGCGAAAGTTGATGTTTGGCAGTCAGAAGTTGAATATTATGATGTAAAAGATAAAAAGACCGGTGAGCTGCTTGGTGGTTTATATATCGATAAATACCCACGTGAAGGGAAGTACGGTCATGCAGCTGTTTGGGGCGTAAAAGGTGGTAGTACCTTGACTAAGCGTAAACCGATTTCTGCTTTAGTGACCAACTTTAACCGTAAAGGTTTAAATAGTGGTGAACTTGAAACCTTTGTTCATGAGTTTGGTCATGCTTTACACGGTATTTTGTCCAATACACGCTATGCATCTCAATCGGGGACTTCAGTAGAGCGCGACTTTGTAGAAGCGCCTTCACAAATGTATGAAGAGTGGGCACGTCGTAAAGAAACTTTATCTACGCTTGCAAATTACTGTAATCCAGCGTGTCCACCTGTAGATGATGCCCTGATTAATAAATTAAAAGCAGTTCATAGCTATGGACGTGGTTTACATTATGCACGTCAAGCCTTGTATGCAAAATATGATATGGCACTTCACTCATCAGATGCTTTGAGTGTTAAACCTTTAGATGTTTGGAAGAAAATGGAAGGCGAGACAGCTTTAGGCTATGTCTCAAGTACTGAATTCCCAGGACAATTCAACCATATCATGGGCGGTTATCAAGTTGGCTATTATGGCTAT
The DNA here is from genome assembly GCF_013418655.1 of Acinetobacter sp. YH12128. Classification (NCBI taxonomy): domain Bacteria; kingdom Pseudomonadati; phylum Pseudomonadota; class Gammaproteobacteria; order Moraxellales; family Moraxellaceae; genus Acinetobacter; species Acinetobacter sp. YH12128. Next base: position 21,007 of record NZ_VPBO01000010.1, read on the forward strand.
ATGTGGTCTGAAGTGATGGCACTCGATATGTTGTCTGCTTTCGGAGATAACCTAAATAACCCTGAAGTGGGACAACGCTACCGCAAAACGATCTTGTCGCAAGGTGGTCAATATGAAGCAGAAAAATTGGTGCATGATTTCTTAGGTCGTAAACCTGATAACAAAGCTTTCTTTGATGAAATTACTGGACAACGAGTGAAGTAAGGACAACTTTATGCTGGCATATATCATACGGCGTATATGGCAGATGATCCCAACGATGTTGGGGGTTGTTCTGCTCATATTCTTCTTATTTAACTGGGTAGGTGGGGACCCTGCATATATTCTAGCAGGCAAAATGTCGAACCCAGAGCAAATTGAAAACATCCGTCAACAGTTGGGGGTTGATCAACCCTATTATGTACAATTGTGGATTTTCATTAAGCAGATTTTAACTTTTGATTATGGAATGAGTTGGAGTACAGGTGAGTCGGTGTCAGATATTATTTTGACCCGTCTAGGACCGTCACTGACGATTTTAATTCCTTTAACTATTTTGCAAACGATCATTTCAATTGGTTTGGCACTTGCTGTGGCTTCAGTTCGTGGCACATTAACCGATCGTATGATTATGATGCTTTGTACGATTGGTATGTCGATCAGTATTTTGGTTTACATTATTGTTTTCCAATACGTATTTGCATATCAGTTGAGTTGGTTTCCGGTTCAAGGCTGGAGTGATCACTTTAGCGAAAACTTATTTAAATACGGTTTACTGCCTATATTAATTATGTTGGTGGTGAGTATTGCGCCAACTTTGCGCTTATACCGCAGTTTTGTATTGGATGAAGTCAATCAAGACTATGTTCGAACTGCGCGCGCAAAAGGTGTGGGTGAAAGCCGTATTTTAGGTGTACATGTACTGCGTAACGCCTCAATTCCAATTATTACCGATGTCATGTCGAGTCTACCGGCACTGCTGATAGGCGCTTTCCTGATTGAACGATTCTTTGGTATTCCGGGTATTGGTCGTGAAGTCATTATTGCTGTTGAACGCAGTGACTTCCCTGTCATTAAGGCGATTACAGTCTACGTTGCAGCGGCTACAATGATTTTTAACTTAATCGCGGATTTGATTTATAAACTTGTCGATCCTCGCGTTCAGTTGAAGTAGGTGGCCTATGCTAGGAATATTCAATAAGACCAAAGCAACGGCATCAACACCTGCATCGACTGGCTTGTGGAAGTTGGCGATGCGACGCCTAAAGGCCGATAAATTAGCGATGGTGTCGTTGTTCGTTGTACTGTGCTATTTCGTGGTGTTGTTATTGTCGATGACAGGCATGGTTGCATCCAATTGGAATAAAGAAGTGGCTGTTAGTTATGCACCTCCAAGTTTTATTGGGGCGGAACTCAATGAAACAGCCAAAACCAAAGCATCAGCAGAAGATATGGCATTGCCTGAAAATCCTGTTGATCCTTTAAAAGATGTAATTGCTGAACTGAATGCAGAGATTGCGACTGAGCAAGGTGGTGCCAATGCAATTGACTACTATGGAGTTGTCGATCCACTAGCAGAAGATATGAAAGCGATTGATCAGCAATTGGGTGGCCATTTGTTAGATCAACAAAGCGAGCTAAAACAAACTTTACCGTTTGGTGCGGATAAATGGGGGCAGGATGTCCTGCAAAAAACCATTAAAGGTGCTGAAACATCTATTATTGTTGGCGTGGTAGCTGCATTACTTGCTGTCGTGATTGGGACAATTTTAGGGGCAATTTCTGGCTATTTCGGTGGTTGGGTCGATGATATTTTAAACTGGTTCTATAACATTTTTACCTCGATTCCGTATTTGCTCTTGGTTCTTGCGATTGCAGCTGTACTACAGCAAAAGGGGATCTTATCGATTGTCCTCATTCTAGGACTTACTGGGTGGACGGGGGTGTATCGTCTGATTCGTGCAGAGTATATGAAACATACTTCGCGTGAATATGTGCTCGCTGCCAAAGCGATAGGGGTGAGTCATTTTCGACGCATCTTTGTGCATATCTTTCCGAACGTCAGTCATATTGCATTGGTGCAAATTTCGATTTTAGTGGTGGCCTTTATTAAGTCAGAAGTGATTTTGAGCTTCTTGGGGTTTGGCGTTCCTGTTGGGGTTGTGTCATGGGGCAGCATGCTTAATGAAGCACAAAGTGAATTGATTTTAGGTAAATGGTGGCAACTTATCGCAGCATCTGTAGCGATGGCGGTTTTGGTTACGGCATTTTCAATGTTTACTGATGCATTGCGTGATGCATTAGATCCAAAATTGAAATAAGGAGGAGTAAAGGATGACGGAACAAAATCAAACTGTTAAACCAACGCTCCTCAGTGTTCAAAACCTGAAAGTGAGCTTTAAAGCCGAAGATAAAAGTTATATCGAAACGGTCAAAGGAATATCTTTTGACATTCCTGCCAATACAACTGTGGCGCTTGTGGGAGAATCTGGCAGTGGCAAGTCGGTGACCTCGTTGGCAACCATGGGGCTGTTGCCACGTGATCAAAGCCGTATAGATACGAGCAGTAAAATAGTTTTTGAAGGGCGGGATTTACTGAGTCTGTCACCAAGAGAAATGCGCAATATCTGCGGTAAAGATATTGCGATGATTTTTCAGGAACCGATGTCGTCACTCAATCCTGTCTTTACGGTGGGTGATCAAATTGCAGAAGTATTACGACTTCATCTAGGTATGGGACGTAAGCAGGCAAGAGCACGGACTTTGGAATTATTGAAGGAAGTGGGTATTCCTTCTCCTGAAACGAAAATTGATGCCTATCCTAGCCAAATGTCAGGTGGCCAACAACAGCGGGTCATGATTGCTATGGCAATTGCATGTGAGCCGAAGTTATTGATTGCAGATGAGCCAACCACAGCACTTGATGTGACGATTCAAAAGCAAATTTTAGATTTACTCGAAGCCTTGCAAAAGAAACGTGAGATGTCGATGCTGTTCATTACACATGATTTAGCATTGGTAAGCGAAATTGCCGATCAGGTGATTGTCATGCGTCATGGAGAAATCCGTGAACAAGGCTTGGTCAATGAAGTGTTGGATCATCCTAAAGATATCTACACTCGAGCTTTGCTCAAATGCCGTCCGCAGATGTCAGAACGTCCTTATAAATTACCGATGATCAGTGATTTTATGCGTCAAAATGGTGATGAGCTGATTGAGGATGTGCATTTATCAGAAGAAACCCGTAGACAACGAACGCGTGGTCTCACAGGTAATGAACAGATTATCTTAGATGTCAAAGACCTGAAAAAATCGTTTTATAGCCGCAAGGGTTTATTTGGTAAGGATGAATATCAGGCGGTCAAAGGTGTCTCGTTTCAACTGGCGAAAGGTAAAACGCTCGGGTTGGTTGGAGAATCTGGCTCAGGTAAAACCACAATCGGCCTTTTACTGATGCGTCTACAGGAAGCGACAGGTGGTCAGGCGCTGTTTGAAGGTCATGATATTTTGGCGATGAGCGAAAAAGAATTTACCCAATATCAGCGCAAAATACAGATCATTTTCCAAAACCCATATGCTTCGCTTAATCCACGTTTTACGGTGGGTCAAATTCTGATGGAGCCGATGCAAGTGCATCAGATAGGGAAGGATGATGCAGAACGAGAGCAAATGGCGTTTGATTTACTAGAGCGTGTCAGTTTGCCAGCCCAAGCATTTTATCGCTATCCACATGAGTTTTCTGGTGGTCAGCGTCAACGTATTGCCATTGCACGATGCTTGACCTTAAAGCCAGAAATTTTGATCTGTGATGAGTCTGTGTCTGCATTAGATGTTTCGGTTCAAGCCCAAGTTCTGAATTTATTGCAAGATTTACAAGATGAATTTGGTTTGAGCTATATCTTTATTTCACATGATTTATCTGTGGTGAAATATATTTCTGATCAAATCATGGTGATGAACCATGGTGATATTGTTGAAATTGCAAACTCGGATGAGTTGTATCGATCACCTCAGCATGAATATACCAAGCGTTTGCTGAGTGCGATTCCACAAACCACTGAACAATTTATTTAGTATTGGTATAAAAAAACCGCTCAAATGAGCGGTTTTTTATGCTTAAGAAATTAAAATTTCTTAAAGCCTTTGTTGTTTCCGCTAAATGCACGACTTGGCACAGAGTCATTACGACGCTCACGATTGCCATAATTGTCGTTACGACGTTCACGGTTACCGAAGTTTTCACTGTTGCGATCATTACGGTTATTGTTGAACCCTTCGTTGCGACGCTCTGAACGATTAAATCCATTGCCTTGGAAACCACCTTCAGTACGACCAGTACGACGTTCGCCACGGTTGTCTTGATAACCATTGCTTTGTTGTGGCAGGTTTTCGTCACTGTCACGACGTTGTTGGCGTAAGTAACCACCACGACGTGCTGCCATTGGTTTGTCTTGCATACGTTCAGTACGACGTTTAGCCATACCAAACAGGCCAGTACCTTGACGTGGTTTAAGCTCAACCGACTTGGTCAAGTTGTCGATATCTTGTTTATCTAGCTCGATCCAGCGACCAGTACGTAGTTCGCGTGGCAGAATTACTGAACCATAACGTGTACGTAAAAGACGGCTCACTTTTAAGCCTTGAGACTCGAAAATACGACGAACTTCGCGGTTACGACCTTCTTTTACGACCACTTGATACCAACGGTTAATACCGTCACCACCAATTTCAGAGAATGACTCAAATTTTGCTGGACCATCATCTAAAACAACACCTTGTAACATGTTGTTTTTTAATTGAGGAGTGACTTCACCCATGACACGAACGGCATATTCACGTTCGATTTCGCTAGAAGGGTGCATTAAACGGTTCGCCAGTTCACCGTCATTCGTGAACAGCAATAGACCTGTAGAGTTAATATCTAGACGACCCACCATTACCCAACGATCGCCGGTAATTTGAGGTAATTGTTCAAATACCGTTGGACGGTTTTCAGGGTCATTGCGTGAACAAATTTCGCCTTCTGGTTTATAGTAAATCAACACACGGCGACGAATTTCGTCTTCAATTTGGAACTGAACTTTACGACCATCGATGCGAAGCTCATCACCTGGTTCAATACGTTCACCCACTTGGGCAATTTGCCCATTTACGCTCACACGACCAGCGGCAATGACTTCTTCCATATAACGGCGAGAACCCAAACCAACGCGTGCGAGCACCTTTTGCAATTTTTCACTCATGACAGCATAACCTTAGAAATTATCATCAACAGTTCACCTATTTATGACTTCGGTGCATTCGCATCGAGGGCCATAAAAGCTTCCTTGGCATCCTGCAGGGGAGGCAATTGGCCCAATGAGGTTAGACCAAAAGCATTTAAAAATTGAGGCGTTGTAACTAACAACGCGGGTCGTCCTGGGAGTTCACGAAAACCAGATTCTTTAATCCAGTTCCAGTCAAATAACGTACGTAAAATTTGACTATTGTTGGTCACCCCGCGGATTTGCTCAATATCTGCGCGGGTTACCGGTTGATGGTAAGCAATGACAGAAAGAGTTTCGAGCAAGGATGGCGATAAACGAGTTGGTCGTTCAGGCCAGGTCTGTGCAATAATATTACGATATTTTGCACGTACTTGAAAACGGAAACCTTGAGCGGTTTCAACAAGTTCAATTGATCTGCCGTGTTGCAGCATTGAAAGCTGCTGCAAATATTGGCGTAATTCAGTTTTACTGAAACGGTCTTGGAAAGCCTCTTTTAAACGGGCAATACTCACTGCCGCTTCACTGGCAAAAATAATGGCTTCAAGCTGCATCAAAATTTCATGCAGATTATCTTCTGAAGTCACCGCAGTCATTTGTTTAAGTTCAGTGTTCATGCACGTGCTCCCTGAATTGCAAGCGGTGCTTCTACACCTGATGCGACAATTTGAACTTTTTGTTGGCGTGTCAGTTCCAACACGGCCATAAATGTCACGACAACACCCATGCGGCCTTGGCTTGGTTTGAGTAAGTCCGCAAAGTCTAATACTTCACCTGACTCAAGCTTAGTTTCAATATAAGCAATACGTTCTTCGAGTAAGACAGGCTCTTGCAAAATTTGGTGGGTAACTGGTTCTGGTCGATTAAAAACACAGAGTATGGCATCACGAAGTAATTGAATGTCATAGCCATCATTGGTTTCGACAATCGTTCCTAAACTGACATTGGTATCGAAAGTATCTCGATCCAATACCGACATTTGACCTAATCTTTCCGCAGCTTGTTTGATGCGCAAATACGTTTCTAAACGGTCAATTAATTCTTGTTTAGGATCTTGTTCATGTGCTGCGGTCGATTTAGGTTTTGGCAATAATAGACGCGATTTTAAATCGGCCAATAGGGCTGCCATCACCATATAGTCTGCGGTTAATTCAATATCTAGCGATTTCATTGCATCCATATAGGACAAATATTGGGATGCAATCGGGGCAATATCGACTTGTAATAAGTCGAAGCCATTTTTTTGAATCAGGTAAATCAGAAAGTCGAGTGGTCCTTCGAAATGCTCTAATAGAATTTCAAATGCAGCGGGTGGAATGTACAAATCTTCTGGAATAGCTTCTTGCCACTCATCCAAAACGCGAATGTGTGGAGCATCTTCCATAGAATTATGGACAGTTTGGTTCATTGCAATTATAGGCCACGCGAATTTTCAAAGGCATGCAGACAGCTTTCGCTTCGATCTCACATCGAAAGTAAAAGCACAAAAGTTATAGGGAATAGTGTAATGGAAAAATGCGTTTAAAGAAATTACTGAACGGTTGAATTGGGTAAAAAACTTAAAATTTATAGGGAATAGGCTTTATTTATACACACGTAAAATTTTAAAGCTGTGATATCGATCACATCTTGTGTTAATTATAAAAAATACACTCATCAATCCGTGAACTCATTTAAGCTGTGATGTCTGGATGATGGGCATCCTTCATGAAATGATTTGAATGAATTGACTAAAAGAATATTAGCTATGCCACAACAATATAATCAATGGGGTCAGGCCGTAGGGATGACGTTGGCGCAGTTTGAACCTAGCCAGTTCAGGTATAAAGCCGAAGAGGGGCAATCTGTTCGACTTATTCCGATGTTGCCCGATCAGCTTGATGTTAGTCTTTTACAGCGGCTATGGCAGACAGTACAACAAGAACCTGATGAAAGTTGTTGGACGTATTTGCCTTATTCTCAAATTCAAAGCATGCAGCAATTGCGTGATTATTTTCAGCAATCCTTTCATTTTGCCGGTTCGATACATTATGTCATTGAGGTTGGTGATGCCATTGTAGGATGGGTTGGTTTGCTTAATGTGCGCCCAGCACATGCTGTCATCGAAATTGGTAATGTCTATTTTTCAAGTTTAATGAAGCAATCAACCGCAGCAACAGAAACCATTTATCTATTGTTAAAAGCATGCTTTGCAGCAGGTTATCGACGGGTGGAGTGGAAGTGTGATGACTTGAACACGCCTTCGAAAAATGCTGCTTTGCGTTTTGGCTTTCAATTTGAAGGGTTGTTTCGTCAACATGTGATAGTGAAAGGTCGTAATCGTGATACTGCTTGGTTTGCGATGTTAGATCAGGATTGGCCAATGTTGTATCAAGCTTACGTAGCTTGGCTCGATACAAATAATTTTGATGAGCAGGGAGAGCAGAAAATTCATTTAAAGGAATTTATGCAGCTTTATTGCGTTTGAGCGAAAGCTAATTATCAAGGCTGTGAGTATGTTGGTAAGACTCTTTGCTCAAGTGCAAATTCGATGATGAGTTGGCACTGCGCTTGCGAGCAGAGATTTTGATTAGCTCTACGTTTAAACAGCGATTTGACCGTTGATGCATGCAGAAAGTAAGAAAAAGCCTGCGGCGGTGTTGTCGCTATTGGTGAAATTAAATTTTTATCAGATGCTGCCCTTAGTTGAGCCGTGGATTCTAAAGTCCAAGGCTCAGTGGCATATATAGCAAAATGATTGAGACTGCTTTGCTCGGAGACACTGAGGTCTGTCGCATTTTGCAGCTTTAGTAAAATCTGAAATAAAGTCATCAGGTCGATTCCTTTATCGAAAGGTAATTTAACCGCGCTTTGAGCAGATGACCTTTACATGCTGTGCCTCTGATCGGTAACAGCATGTATTTAACAGTACATGCTATTCAAAGGCACTGACATCACCGACACCACGGCGAATCACTTCAGGGTATTCACCTGCAAGGTTTACAACGCTAGTGGTATTTAAAGTACCTAAACCGCCATCAATTAATACATCTATTCGTTTGCCGATTTGCAGTTCAATTTCATAAGGATCATCAATCGGTTCTTTTTGGCCAGGTAAAATTAAGGTCGATGTTAATAAAGGCTCACCGAGTTCTTTGAGTAATAATTGGCAAATCGGGTTGCTCGGAATGCGTAGTCCAATGGTTTTCTTTTTAGGATGCATTAAACGGCGAGGAACTTCACTGGTCGCAGGCAAAATAAAGGTAGTGACCGCAGGGGTGTTATTTTTCAATAAACGATACATGGCATTATCGACTTTGGCATAAGTGGCAATGTCAGATAAATCTGCACAAATAATCGCATATTGATGTTTAGCATCGAGCTGACGAATTTGGGCAATGCGTTCCATGGCATTTTTGTTCCCAATTTGGCAACCGATGGCATAGGCGGCATCTGTAGGATAAACCACCACATCGCCGGCACGAATCCGTTCAACGGCTTGCGTAATTAAACGGGGCTGAGGATTTTCCGGATGTATTCTTAAATGCAACATGTCGTTTTCCTCTTATTATTAAAAGCTCTAGACATTATGTCGCGGTCTATTCGCTTTGTGCAACGTGAAATGCAGTCAAATTGTATAATTTAATCAAGCATTTCACGTTGAAATTCATTCGCCTGTAACATTTTGCCAGCACGTGTACAGTGGCAAATGCATTGGATAAAGCGCCAAGCATCGCGTGGAAGTTTGGCTTCACCTTTAAAATAAGCCTGTAATTGTGCATAGACATTATCTTTAAAGCTGCTGCCATCTCCTCCTTCACCAGTGAGGTTATCGAGTGATACACGAAACTTACGTCCAAAGGCTTTGGCAAATAACCATTCGATCGCTTGGGGCTTAATTTCTACCTGTTCAAAGAGGGCTTGTTGCTCTTTGCTGCGACCATCTGGTGCATACCAATAGCCTAAATCAGGAAGTAAACGGCGTTGCTCGCCAGCAATAGTCCAATGGCTAATTTCATGCAAAGCGCTATTGAAATAACCATGAGCAAATTGAATACGGGCAGGGCCGTTTGAATCAGCAGGAAAGTACTCGGGCTCAAAGTCACCTTTCACTAAGCTCACATTCAGGTGGGAAAACCAATGATTAAAGTGTAAGATGAGCCAATCGACGTGTTCTGTTTCTGTGGAAAGTTTCTCCCAAGCCGAGAGTTGCACTTGGTCGGCTGAAATGTCAGAATCAAGCGTTGAAATTGTGCTCATAAGTGATGAAACATTCACTTCTGTTTGCGGCTGCAACAGATGCATAACTTAAGTTACCCAAATGGTCTGTCTAAATAAGTACAAAATTGTATCTTAATCTTTGACAGAGTACTGATGAATTTGTAGAATTGCCGCCTTAATTATGTCAGCAAATACCTTTCCGGCACAGATTGAGCCGTTTAAATGGGCTGAACAAGGCTTTAAATGGTCAGGAACACTGCCATTATCTCGCTTTGTTCGTATTGCTCGTGAAGCTGTTGGATCAATTGATGATCAATTGATTAACATAGACTGTAAGCTATCAATGGATGCTTATCATCGCATTGTATGGCTAGATGGTCATGTTGAAACAAATGTTCCAATGGAATGCCAGCGTTGTCTGGATACTGTTGAGATTCCACTTGTTTTAAGTTTTCATCTAGCTCTTGTAGATGACGAGTCACTGATAGAGCGCTTGGATGAGGATGCTGATTTCATCGTTTTAGGTGAAAGTGAAGCAACAACCAAAGGTTCATATGATGCACCTGCGACTGCTGATTTACTCTCACTGATAGAGGATGAATTGTTATTGTTGATGCCTTTGTCACCTAAGCATGACGCTTGTGAACATAAGCATCAACCTGCCGCTGAAGAGCTTGTTGAAGAAAAACGGGACAACCCGTTTGATGTTTTGGCAGGTTTGAAGGGTAAACTTAACTAATTTTTGTGTTATACTCTTAAGTATAAGACAATCGAATTTGTTCTGATCCATTTTTTCGATCTTTGTAAGGAGCCATCATGGCCGTTCAGCAAAACCGTAAAAGTCGCTCTCGCCGTGACATGCGCCGTTCACATGACGCTTTAACCGAGAATGCATTAACTGTAGACCAAGCTACTGGCGAGACTCACCGTCGTCACCACGTATCTAAAGATGGTATCTACCGTGGTCGTCAATTATTCGCTAAAGCATCTGCTGAATAATTGGTGATGTATTAAGCGTCAAGCTTAGTAGAAAAAATGGGAGCGTTAAGCTCCCTTTTTTTGTACCGATTTTTTGTTGCATTTGGCAATTACCAAGACAAAAATTAAGTGTTAAATTTCCGTCCCTGAAACAAGCTTACATGGGATTGTGTTGAATAAATGTCCAAATAGCATAAATTCACCAGTCTTGATAAAGGATTTTTTTATGTCTGCTAAACAACTCGAGCAAGCAGCTCAAGCTACTAAAACTGCATTCGTGTTCCCGGGTCAAGGGTCACAGAAAGTCGGCATGCTCGCTGAACTTGCAGAACAGTTTAGTAGTGTGCAAGCAACATTTGCAGAAGCATCAGAAGTAGTTGGCTTTGATCTTTGGCAAATTGCGCAAAGTGGTGAAGGGTTAAACCAAACAGAATTTACTCAACCTGTACTACTGACTGCCAGTATTGCTTTATGGCGTGTGTGGTTAGAGTTAGGTGGTGTTGCACCGAAATACCTTGCAGGTCACTCATTAGGTGAATACAGCGCCTTGGTTGCTGCGGGAGCGATGAGCCTAGGTGATGCCGTTAAACTGGTGAACCTACGTGGTCAGTTGATGCAAAGTGCTGTACCTGAAGGTCAAGGTGCAATGGCGGCAATTTTGGGTCTAGATGATGCCAAAGTCATTGAACTTTGTGCTCAAGCAGAAGGCCCAGGTTCAGTAGATGCTGCAAACTACAATGCACAAGGTCAAGTTGTCATTGCGGGTGATAAAGCCATGGTTGAAGCGGTTATGGCTGCTGCTAAGGAAAATGGCGGTAAGGCAATTGCACTTCCGGTTTCTGTGCCATCGCATTGTGCATTGATGAAACCTGCTGCTGAACAGTTTGCGACAGCATTGGAACAAACTGCCATTGAGCTGCCTACTATACCTGTAATACAAAATGTAGGCGCTGAAATCGCGACTGATGTAGCGCAATTACGTCAGGCGTTAACTGCACAGTTATACCAATCTGTACAGTGGACAAAGACCATGCAGTATTTGCAAGACCAAGGTATTCAGTACATTGCTGAATGTGGTCCGGGTAATGTCCTTGCGAATCTCGCAAAACGTTTGCCAAATATTGAAAAAGCATTCCCACTCGACACGAAAGGTCGTATGGAAGATGCACTGAATGCCATTTTAGTGGCAGAAGGGAAAATTGCATGACACAAGAACGCAAAGTTGCTTTAGTAACAGGTGCGAGCCGAGGGATTGGAGCAGCAATTGCTCAGCAATTGATTCAAGACGGTTATTTTGTTGTAGGTACTGCAACTTCAGAAGCGGGTGCGGAAAAATTATCTGCTGCTTTTGCTGAAAATGGTGCGGGTAAAGTTCTAGATGTACGTGATGCAACTGCAATCGATGCATTGGTATCAGACATTGAGCAAAACTTTGGTTCTGTATTGGTTTTAGTGAACAATGCGGGTATTACCAAAGATAATTTGTTACTTCGTATGTCAGAAGATGATTGGGATGACATTCTCAACATTCATTTGAAAGCCGTTTATCGACTTTCTAAACGTGTTTTAAAGGGCATGACCAAAGCACGTTTTGGACGAATTATTAATATTAGTTCTGTGGTTGCACATTTTGCTAACCCAGGACAAGCAAACTATTCTGCTGCAAAAGCAGGGATTGAGGCCTTTGGTCGCAGCCTTGCAAAAGAGATGGGAAGCCGCCAAATCACTGTGAATGCAGTGGCTCCGGGCTTTATTGCAACAGAAATGACAGAACAGTTAAGCGAAGAAATTCGTAAAAAGATGAGTGATCAAGTGGCTTTAAACCGTTTAGGTGAGCCGCAAGATATCGCAAATGCCGTAAGTTTTCTTGCTTCTGAAAAGGCAAGTTACATTACCGGAACTGTATTACATGTAAATGGTGGTTTATACATGAGCTAAGCGCTCAAGTATAAACTTTCAAAACGATTTAGATTCAATTAAACTAACGGCATTAAAAACGCCACAAGCAATGAGGAGAATTCCTGTGAGCGATATCGAACAACGCGTAAAACAAGCAGTAGCTGAACAACTTGGTCTTAAAGCAGACGAGATCAAAAACGAAGCTTCTTTCATGGATGACTTAGGTGCAGACTCTCTAGACCTAGTTGAATTAGTTATGTCTTTCGAAAACGATTTCGACATCACTATTCCTGATGAAGATTCAAACGAAATCACTACTGTACAATCTGCAATTGACTATGTTTCTAAGAAACTAGGTTAATTTTAGATTTCAGCGATGCTGATTTAAAAAGCCACCATTCGGTGGCTTTTTTTATGCTGAATATTTTGTTTTTACATTAGCTTACGTTTCTGTCACCAACAACAACTCAAAAGCGGTTATTTTTTAGCTATAAAAATAGAGTTTGAACAATAGTTAAATTATTTAAAACAGTAAAAACAACGGAGAAAAACATGGGTCTTTTTGATTTTGTAAAAGGAATTGGTAAAAAAAATACAGCGCCTGCAGAACCTCAGGCAGCGCCAGCAACACCTTCTGAACCATCTGCACAAGAAATTGCCAATAAGTTATTGGGTCATATCAAAGCACTGGGCTTACCTGTAACTGGCTTGTCTGTGAGTTATAACGGGACTTCAGATCTAGCAACAGTGAAAGGTCAGGTGCAAAGCCAAGCAGATCGTGAAAAGATTATCTTGGCGGTAGGGAATATTGATCATGTGGCGCAAGTGGATGATCAGTTGACTGTAGCAACGCCAGAACCAGAAAGTAAATTTTATACAGTTAAATCAGGCGATAATCTTTCTAAGATTTCTAAAGAATTTTATGGTGATGCAAATCAATACAATAAAATTTTTGAAGCAAACCGTCCTTTGCTAAAAAATGCCGATGACATTTTCCCAGGTCAGGTGCTTCGTATTCCTGCATAAATATTTGTGTTTAAAGTAAAAAAAGCCATCTTGTGATGGCTTTTTTTTGTATGCGTGAATGGTGAAGTTGAATATAATGCGGCTGAAATAATTCAAAATAAGAAATCAATGAAACAAAAAATCATCTTTATTTTCTTGCTGTTGCTTGCAGTTGTTGTGTGTTTTTGTCTTTGGCTGCGGTGGGATGAGCGTATTGATCCTCGGGTGCTCAAGTGGCAGCAGTCTGAAATTTCTTATCATTCAAATTACACACAAGAGCCGTATTTTAACTTGCTTGGGCTGAATGCCGCAGATCGGTTTTCGGCATTGAATGTTGGGCGCTATCGTTATCATCAAGATTGGGCATTTAGTTTGTTGGGGCAAGAGCATCAGAATGTTTTGGGCCAGCCATTGAATGCGAAGCTAACACGTGAAAAGTGGTCAGAAGAACAGACGAATTTAGTTGCGGAGTTTCAGCAATTGCTGGTCGATGATCCTAAGGCAGCTAGCGCATTTGTTGTTGAGCATCATCAGGTGCTCGGTGCGCTGATACAGCAAGAAAAGGTGCCGTTGCAGCGCTTTAACACATGGTTGCAGCATGCAGACCAATACCGCAGTTTAAGTATGCCGAGCAATTCCGCATATCCAGACTTTAAGTATTTAAATCAGTTGGCGATCCTTTATCAGATCAATATTGCGTTAAATAAAGAGGATAAGCTGGATGCATATATGGCTGAATATCACAGATTGCAGCAGATACTTGAGCGCCCGATCTCATTGGTTGAAAGGATGCTGATTCAAAGCTGGCTGGCACGTTATGTTCGAATTATACGTAATGAGCAATTAAAGACTGGACAAGTTGTTTATTTAGAGCCTTTAAGTGCCAGTCAGTTAAGTTTGCGCTCAGCAGCGCAATTGGAAGCCTATGGCGTATATGCGGTGTTGAAGCAGGTGCAGCAATCATTGGGCTGGAATACCTCCTTGATGTATTGGTTGTATTTGCCAAATCAAACTGTAAATCAATTGTTTAAGCAATATGAAGAGGCGGCACAGCTATCTGAGCTTTCTTATGATTCGTTTAGGATGCAGGGTGGTTAAAAACAGGGACAGTATTCATCTTGGCATATCAAAAATTATTTGGGCAATACTTTGTCCAATATAGAGGGGGTGCCTTGGGAGCGCTCTGTGCTTGCAGGGCGCATTTTGAATGATCGTATTATGATTTTTAATTTGTTGAATCAGGGTGCGATTGATTTAACGCAGTTGAGTCAAAATAGCCACGGTCGACGTTTCTTTAAGAAAGAGGGGATGTTGTGTGCTGAAGTGCCGTATCCGCGTGAGCAATTTAGAGCACACAATTGGAATATTTTAGATAGCTGTGTGCAGTTGTAGTTTTTGTATATAAACATTTTGGTATAGAAATAAAAAAGCCCCAATGAGTAGGGGCTTTTTTACAGTCGTTTAGAAGCTTGGCTTCACTACAACTAAAATGACAACCGCAAATAAAATCAAAGTTGGCATTTCATTAAAAAAACGCCAGAACTTATGCGATTTATAATGTGCATTTTCGATAAGCTTTTTACGGTAATAACCACATACAAAATGATAAATCACCAATAGTCCAACTAATCCAACTTTTAGGTAGAACCAAAGCGCTTCATGGTAGTGTCGAGTTGCATCACCCCAATCGACGAGGAAGTGCGCCGTGATCAGTGTAGCAATCATAGCGGGCCACATAATGCCGCGGTATAGCTTACGTTCCATGATTTGAAAGCGCTGATGACTGGTAGCATCTTCACTCATAGCATGGTAGACAAAAAGGCGAGGGAGATAAAATAGCGCTGCGAACCAGCAAACAACTGCGATGATATGCAATGCTTTTACCCAGAGGAAAGCATCTGATGGAGCATCCATATATTAACCCTTAAAAGGGCGGTGGGTATGTGCTTTGGCACCGAAGCGCCAAAGCAGCAAACTTTATATTATGCTTCCCATTTTTTGAAAACGAGGCAAGCGTTTACACCGCCAAAACCAAAACTGTTACTCATCACAGTATTCAATTTTGCATCACGTTTTTCAAGTACGATATCAAAAGGTTTTGCACCTTCGTCAAGTTCAGTCACGTTGATATTTGGTGCAATAAAGTCATTTTGCATCATCAAAATAGAATAAATCGCTTCTTGTACACCTGCAGCACCCAGGCTGTGACCAGTCATCGACTTGGTTGAGCTGAGTGGAGGAACTTGTCCTTCACCGAAAGCACGCTCCATCGCTTTAAGTTCAGTGACATCGCCTGCCGGAGTAGATGTACCGTGTGTATTAACATAGTCGATGGTATCTACACCATGTTGTTTAGCTTCTTCTAAAGCCATAAGGATACAACGCGTCGCACCTTCGCCCGATGGTGCAACCATGTCAGCGCCGTCAGAATTTGCTGCATAGCCGACAACTTCAGCCAAAATGTTTGCACCACGTGCTTGAGCATGTTCAAGTGACTCTAGTACAACGAAGCCACCGCCGCCAGCGATCACGAAACCGTCACGGTCAGCAGAGTAAGGGCGTGAAGCAGTCTCTGGAGTGTCGTTATATTTTGAACAAAGTGCGCCCATTGCATCAAATAAAAGACTTTGTGACCAATGGTCTTCTTCACCACCACCGGCAAGCATTAAGTCTTGTTTGCCTAATTGAATCAAATTGTATGCATAACCAATGGCATCTGCAGATGTTGCACATGCGCTAGTAATGGTGTGTGCAATACCTTGCATTTTAAATGCAACACCCACGTTTGCAGTAATGGTGTTGGTCATATTACGTGGTACAAAGAATGGACCAACTTTACGTGCACCTTTGGTGTCTAGAAGTTCTTTCATTTCAACAACAGATGCAGTTGAACCACCACCTGACCCACCCGCAATACCGTAACGTGGATTACCACCGATTTGTTCTGCTGTTAAGCCTGCATTTTCTACCGCAGCCAAAGCTGAGTTGTATGCATACATTGCGCATACGCCCATAAAGCGTTTTAAACGGCGGTCAATACCGTCAAAGTTTTGTTCTGCAGCCGCACTGACATGACTTTTAAAATTAAGTTCAGCATAACTTGGGTTGAAACGTGTTCCAGAAATCCCGTTTTGCAAAGAATGAGTGACATCTTCTAATGTATTACCAATGCATGAGTTGATGCCCATACCAGTGATTACAACACGTTTCATCTACAGATCCTTTATAGGTAGTGTGTGAGCAAGCTATAGAAAGTATACGAAGGAAACTTTCTAAATAGGCGAACTCATATAATTTGATTGGAATAATGATAGCAGAAAGCTTTTTGAATTCTTATGGCAAATCCTATGCCTATTGTTGACTGAGCTAATTTGCAACTTTGCAGCAAAAAACTTAACTTAAAGATACATATTCAAGTTGTGATAAAGTTTGACTACACCTAGTATTTATCAATAATTTCAAGAATAGTTTTAATGAGGTAGGGAATGGTGAAAACGAATAATAAACCAACGGCAGGTCTACTCTCAAACGCCTTTGGAGTGGCTAAAAAGTTCAGTTCTACTGGGGTGTCCATCATTAATCATGTCGCACCCGAATCCGTAACTAAGGTCATTCAACCTCAAAAAAATGGTCAAACCTTGGAGGGGCAGTCAAGGCAAGCGGGCGTATTTGATGTAAAAAAATATGATAATCCTCAGCAAATCTTACGTGAACACGTTCCAAATGTTTCTAGACAATTATTCGGTCGACATTTTAATACTGTAAATAATGTGGCTAATTTTGTTGCTCCTCAATTTAGTGACAAAATTTCTGATTATTTATTTGATCGACTTAATCATTTTAGTTCGGATATTTCATCTGTAGATGCTGTACTGGATGAAGCTGGGGTACGTGATTTAGAAGAGTTGACACAAGATGTCGATCGTTCGCGTCGTATTAGTCAGGCTCTGGGTGAGCAAAATAAATGGATTGCTTCGATTCAAGGGGCTTTAACAGGTGCGACAGGTGTCATTGGTTCAAGTATTGATATCCCTGCTTCACTGATTATGACTCTGCGAGTGATTTATCAAGTTGGACGTTCTTATGGTTTCGACTTAAGCAAAGAAAGTGACCAAGATATTGTTCAGTTAATTTTTAAACAGGTCGACTTGAGTTTAATTGCAGAAAAACAAACTTTGCTTATGGCAATAAAAGCTCTGAGTAGTACGCTACAAAATAGTGATTTACATCAATTGCAGCAATTGGTGGGTTCAGATACTGATGCAGCAGCATTGAAAAAATATGTACTAGATGAAAATGGTCAGTTTAAGTGGGCATGGCTCAATCAAATGCCAAAAGTTTCATTGTTAAATCAGCTATCACGATTATCTCCTGTGGCGAGTGTTGGTGTAAGTGTAGTGTATAGTCGCCGTTTAGTGGATGAAGTGAATCAGAAGGCACAGCAAGTCTTTTCTAATGCGCGCCAATATATTTTGCAGCATCAGGATATTAGCTTGTCACCTTTACATGCCTATGAGCGTTCTCTTGAGTTGCTTGCTCAAGCAACACCTAAATTACTAGAAGGTATTAAGGCGAAAGATATTGATTTGGCTGAGCCGGTACTAGATCAGACCATAGATGTTGCAGGTCATGAGAGTATCCGCGCAGTAAAAGTCATCAAAAAAGCACAAGTTAAAAACTCTGATGCAGCCGAAGTGGAAGTAGAGCAGGAACAAAAAGTCTCAGAAGGTTTGGAGGCACTTGCGGAGAAAGTTGTTGAGCCTCATGCACCCGGGGCTGCGCAAAAACCTACTTTAGCTGAAAAAGATGAGTTTGATGTGTTGGAATCTGTACAGCAGGAGGATGTCCCAGTGGAAAAAGCTGCACCCAAAACTAAGCCGCGTAAAGCCAAAACAGCAGCCGTAGATAAAGTTACAAAAAAATCAGCAGATTCTTCTGAAAAATAAACTATTTATTTGTGGGTGAAAAATTGCGCAAATCACGATGAATAAATGTTTTCGATGATCGTATATTGTTGACCAATTTTAAGTCTTCGCTTACAATTGCATGCCCTCAAAAAGTAGTATTTTTTGGGGCTTTTTATTAACGGGAGAATTGCCAAATGGCAACAACAAATCAGTTGATCCGTAAGGGTCGTACAACTTTAGTTGAAAAATCTAAAGTTCCTGCGTTGAAGGCTTGTCCACAACGTCGTGGTGTTTGTACACGTGTTTACACAACTACACCTAAAAAACCTAACTCAGCAATGCGTAAAGTTTGCCGTGTTCGCTTAACTTCAGGTTTCGAAGTTTCTAGCTACATCGGTGGTGAAGGCCATAACCTACAAGAGCACAGTGTTGTTCTTATCCGTGGTGGTCGTGTTAAAGATTTACCGGGTGTACGTTACCATACCGTTCGTGGTTCTTTAGACTGTGCTGGTGTTAAAGATCGTAACCAGTCTCGTTCTAAATACGGTGCTAAACGTCCTAAGAAATAATCTGAAAAGATTAACTTCTTAGTTCGTTAGAACTGCAATCCTTTATCGTCTCGCTTGTCTGATTTCTGCATTTTTTGTGAAAATTCCAAGCGACGTATAGTAAGGCCAGCGAAAGCACATGACACTTTGTGCACCTGCTGGAGTAACCTGAAGTGTCATATTTATTAGGTGTATTAAAATGCCAAGACGTCGCGTAGTTGCTGCCCGTGAAATCCTTCCGGATCCTAAGTTCAGCAGCCAAACAATCGCTAAATTCATGAACCACGTAATGCAAGATGGTAAAAAATCTATTGCTGAAAGTATCGTTTACGGTGCTTTAGACCGCGTTCAAGAAAAATCTAAAGTAGACCCAGTTGAATTTTTCGAGACTACTCTTGAAAAAGTTCGTCCTATGGTCGAAGTAAAAGCACGCCGTGTTGGTGGTGCTACATACCAAGTGCCTATGGAAGTACGCCCATCCCGTCGTACTGCCTTGGCTATGCGTTGGTTAGTAGATGCTGCTGCTAAGCGTTCTGAAAAAACTATGGCTTTACGTCTTGCTGGTGAGTTGCTTGATGCAGCTGAAGGTAAAGGCGCAGCGATCAAAAAACGTGAAGATGTGCATCGTATGGCTGAAGCCAACAAAGCCTTCTCTCATTACCGTTTCTAAGCGGATAAAACAGCCCCTATTCAGGAGGGTGACAAATCAGTTGTCACTGTTTTGTCATCGAATCGCTTTAAGTTGCTATGCAGCTTAAAGCGTCCTGTTTTAAACAACAAAATTTAGGAATGCTAGAAATCATGGCTCGTCAAACCCCAATTTCTCGTTATCGTAACATTGGTATCTCTGCGCACATTGATGCTGGTAAAACTACCACTTCAGAACGTATTTTGTTCTACACAGGTGAGAGTCACAAACTTGGTGAAACTCACGAAGGTTCTGCAACTACAGACTGGATGGAACAAGAGCAAGAACGTGGTATTACTATTACCTCAGCGGCAGTAACATGCTTCTGGAAAGGGATGGGTAACCAATTCGAACAGCACCGTATTAACGTAATTGATACCCCAGGACACGTAGACTTCACTATTGAAGTTGAACGTTCTATGCGTGTTCTTGACGGTGCATGCATGGTTTACTGTGCTGTAGGTGGTGTACAACCTCAGTCTGAAACTGTATGGCGTCAAGCAAATAAATATAAAGTTCCACGTATTGCATTCGTGAACAAAATGGACCGTACTGGTGCGAACTTCTTCCGTGCTGTTGAACAAGTTAAAACACGTCTTGGTGGTAATCCAGTGCCAATCGTTGTTCCAATCGGTGCAGAAGAAAACTTCCAGGGTGTTGTTGACCTAATCGAAATGAAAGCGATTATCTGGGACGAAGCGTCTCAAGGTATGAAGTTTGAATATGGCGAAATCCCTGCTGAATTAGTTGAACTAGCTAACGAATGGCGTACTAACATGGTTGAAGCTGCTGCGGAAGCATCAGAAGAACTCATGGACAAGTACCTTGAAGAAGGTGAGTTAACTAAAGAAGAAATCGTTTCAGGTTTACGTGCACGTACATTGTTGAATGAAATTCAACCAATGCTATGTGGTTCAGCGTTCAAAAACAAAGGTGTTCAACGTATGTTGGATGCTGTAATTGAATTCTTACCTGCGCCGACTGATGTCGAGGCGATTAAAGGTATCCTTGACGACAAAGACGAAACTGAAGGTTCTCGTGAAGCGTCTGACGATGCTCCGTTCTCTGCGCTTGCGTTCAAAATCATGAACGACAAATTTGTAGGTAACTTAACATTCGTACGTGTTTACTCTGGTGTGCTTAAAGCAGGTAGCCCTTGCTATAACCCAGTTAAAATGAAGCGCGAACGTGTTGGCCGTATCGTACAGATGCACGCAAATGACCGTCACGATATTGAAGAAATTCGTGCGGGTGATATCGCAGCATGTGTAGGTCTTAAAGATACTACGACTGGTGATACATTATGTGATGAAAACAATGTAATTACACTAGAGCGTATGGAATTCCCAGAGCCAGTAATTGCGCTTGCGGTTGAGCCTAAAACTAAAGCTGACCAAGAAAAAATGTCTGTTGCTTTAGGTCGTTTGGCGAAAGAAGACCCTTCATTCCGCGTACGTACTGACGAAGAATCTGGTCAAACAATTATTGCTGGTATGGGTGAGCTTCACCTTGACATTATTGTTGACCGTATGAAGCGTGAATTTAACGTTGAAGCGAACATTGGTAAACCAATGGTAGCTTACCGTGAAACGATCAAAAAATCAGTTGAACAAGAAGGTAAGTTCGTACGTCAAACTGGTGGTAAAGGTAAGTTTGGTCACGTATACGTACGTTTAGAACCACTTGCTGAAGATGCTGGCAAAGATTACGAGTTCGCTGAAGAAGTTGTAGGTGGTGTAGTACCTAAAGAATTCTTCGGTGCGGTTGACAAAGGTATCCAAGAACGTATGAAGAATGGTGTCCTAGCTGGTTATCCAGTTGTTGGCATCAAAGCGACATTGTTCGATGGTTCTTACCATGACGTCGACTCTGACGAATTATCGTTCAAAATGGCTGGTTCTTACGCATTCCGTGACGGTTTCATGAAAGCAGATCCTATCTTGCTTGAACCTATCATGAAAGTTGAAGTAGAAACTCCAGAAGACTACATGGGCGATATCATGGGTGACTTAAACCGTCGTCGTGGTCTTGTTCAAGGTATGGACGATTTACCTGGTGGTACTAAAGCTATCCGTGCAGAAGTTCCACTTTCTGAGATGTTTGGTTACGCAACTCATATGCGTTCTATGTCTCAAGGTCGTGCAACTTATTCTATGGAATTCGCTAAATACGCTGAAACACCACGTAACGTGGCTGAAGGCATCATCGCTAAGTTCCAATCTGGCGGTAAAAAAGGTGACGACGAGTAATCTTTCGATTACTATAAGCCCAAACTAATTCATAGTTAAAAACCAAATGCTCATGCAGTATCCCTGCATGAGTAGTTTAAAAAGGAAGATCTCATGGCTAAGGCTAAGTTCGAACGTAATAAGCCACACGTTAACGTGGGTACAATTGGTCACGTCGACCACGGTAAAACTACTTTAACAGCTGCAATTGCAACTGTATGTGCAAAAAAATTCGGTGGTGAAGCGAAAGATTACGCTGCAATCGACTCTGCACCAGAAGAAAAAGCACGTGGTATTACAATTAATACTTCACACGTAGAATACGATTCTCCAATCCGTCACTACGCTCACGTAGACTGCCCAGGTCACGCCGATTATGTTAAAAACATGATTACTGGTGCTGCGCAAATGGATGGTGCGATCCTTGTATGTGCTGCGACTGATGGTCCAATGCCACAAACTCGTGAACACATCCTTCTTTCTCGTCAGGTAGGTGTACCTTACATCGTTGTATTCCTAAACAAATGCGACCTTGTTGACGACGAAGAGCTTCTTGAATTAGTAGAAATGGAAGTTCGTGAACTTCTTTCTACTTATGACTTCCCAGGCGACGACACTCCAGTAATCCGTGGTTCTGCTCTTGCAGCGCTTAATGGTGAAGCTGGTCAATACGGCGAAGATGCTGTAGTTGCTCTTGTTGAAGCTCTTGACTCTTACATTCCAGAACCAGAACGTGCTATCGACCAAGCATTCCTTATGCCAATCGAAGACGTATTCTCAATTTCAGGTCGTGGTACAGTAGTAACTGGCCGTGTTGAAACTGGTATCGTGAAAGTAGGCGAAGAAGTTGAAATCGTTGGTATTAAAGATACAGTTAAAACAACTGTAACTGGCGTAGAAATGTTCCGTAAACTTCTTGACGAAGGTCGTGCGGGCGAGAACTGTGGTGTTCTTCTACGTGGTACTAAACGTGAAGACGTTCAACGTGGTCAAGTACTTGCTAAACCAGGTACAATCAAACCGCATACTAAATTCGACGCAGAAGTATACGTACTTTCTAAAGACGAAGGTGGCCGTCATACTCCATTCCTTAACGGTTACCGTCCACAGTTCTACTTCCGTACAACTGACGTAACTGGTGCGATCGCGCTTAAAGAAGGCGTTGAAATGGTTATGCCTGGTGACAACGTAGAAATGTCAGTAGAATTAATCCACCCAATCGCAATGGACGCTGGCTTACGCTTTGCGATCCGTGAAGGTGGCCGTACAGTTGGTGCTGGTGTAGTTTCTAAAGTAACTGCATAATCACTAAATGTGTGTAAAAAAGCGCCTCTTTGAGGCGCTTTTTTTTATGTTTATTCAATGTGATAGGGAAATTGTCTGACAATATTTTTTAAAGCTGTCCTTTAGTGATAATTCACTGTCCTTAACTGAAATAATTACGCGTCAATAAAACCGTAATATGAACTCAAGAAAACCAATAAAAGTTTGAGTATTTCATAACTCAAAAAGGAGTTAGGCATGAACGCTAAAGTAAAGATTACTAATCGAGCAGGTGCAAGTTTCCCTGTACGCCGCATGAATTTTGATTTTGATGCGGTACCAGAGTACTGGATGAACGGCTCAGCTGGTTTGACACATTTTATGACCGCATTATCTGCTTTATTTCCCGCGGGTGAAATGTTCTTTATTGATAGTGTGCGTGCAGTACGTAAACATCCCGCGATCGCAAATAATGAAGCCCTACAAAAAGAAATTAGTGCTTTCATTGGTCAGGAAGCCATGCATACGCAAGAGCATGAAGGTTTCAATGCCTCTGCACAAAAATACGGTCATGATGTCGAAACGCTTGATAAGGCAACGGGTCGAGTTATCCAAGGTGTGCGAAAAGTTTTTGCACGTATTGGTAAACCTGTTGGTATCACTCAAGAAATGGTAGATCTTACCGCAACTACGGCACTTGAGCATTTCACTGCAACCATCGCTTCACAGTTATTGGTTAACCCACATATTCAAGCTTTAATGACAGATGAAACCATGAAAAATATGTGGTTGTGGCATGCGATTGAAGAAAATGAACATAAAGCCGTGGCTTATGATGTTTTTGAAGGTGTCTTTGGTCAGGGAATTAAGGCCTACGCACTCCGAACAGGCTCATTGATTGGCGCAATGGTGACTTTATTCTTCGTACAAAGCTACTTTGTTGCTCGTTTATTAAAAGAAGATAACAAGCTTAATTTTGAAGCATTAAAAGATATTTATACCTATGGTTATAGCCCTTCAAAAGGCATCATCACTGGTATGGGTAAAGAAATGCTGATGTATTTTAAACCTGGTTTTCACCCGAATGATTTAGATACTTCAGGTTTGTTAAAAACGTGGAAAGCATATTTGGGTCTCTAATCACAGCGCTGTGGTGACTTTTTGAGAAGGGCGATGTAAATCGCTCTTTTTTTTATTCAACTTTAGAGGCAAACTTTTTATAATGCGCATACCCTAGCTATAGAAAGATAAACGAAGATGATTCGTTTGATGCAAGACGCTGATGTACAGCAGGTTTACGATATCGAGCGCCGCGTACAAAGCCATCCTTGGACCATAAAACAATTTCAAGAATCGATTGCTGCCTATCAAAGTACGGTGATTGAGCGACAAGGAAAAGTTGTAGGTTTTTGCATTTTACAACCCGTTTTAGATGAAGCAAATTTATTGCTAATGGCGATCGATCCGAGCCAGCAAGGCAAAGGCTTAGGTTTTCAATTGCTCGATGAATCTATTGCTTTACTCAAAAATAACCCCATTCAAATCTTCTTAGAAGTACGAGAAGGTAATCAACCTGCGATCCGTTTATATGAAAAAGCGGATTTTCATCAAATCGATTTGCGAAAGAATTATTATCCAAATGCCGATGGAACACGAGAACATGCCATTATTATGGTGAAGGCTTGTAGTGATGATTTTGCAGCTTTATTTAAATAAAAGTGGTGAAGCGTAGTCAGATTTAAAGAAAGCATTCGTGAATAAACGGATGCTTTTTTATTGAATATCTTTTGTTGATCCCTTTTATTTAATAATAGGATTATTCCAACCAGAAGGCAGGGTGGTCATCAGGGAATCCCCCAGTTGACTGATTTCTTCTTGGGTCAGTGGTCGGTTGAGTCGGTGCCACTGTCCATCAAGCAGAAGTTCCAGTGGAATGTACTGAGATTTATAATTCATTTTTTGCGAATCTGGCACCCAATAGCCCAAGTAGACATATTGCAGTCCAAGCTTTTGTGCATGCTCGATTTGTTTCAAAATGGCAAAAGTACCTAATGAGCGACGGCTTTCATCAGGATCAAAAAAGGTATATACCGCTGAAATACCATCATCGAGTGGATCACAGGTAGATACACTGATCAGTTGCTCATCCAACCACAGCTCTAAAAAGAAACTGTCAGTGCAGCTATTGATTAAAAATTTTTCAAATTGATCTTGGCTGGGTGGGTACATATCACCATCAGCATGCCGTTCATTGATATAGCGTTCGTACAGGGCATAATGCTTTGCATCGGCATCTTGAGGGCGGCTAATTTTCACCGTTAAATCTTGATTCCGTTTCCACGCTTTTTTTTGCACGCTGTTCATTTGAAATTCAAGAACAGGCACACGTGAGGACAGACATTGGCGACAAAGATGACATTCAGGGCGATAGACAAAATCACCACTACGACGAAAACCCATGCGGGAAAGTTCAGATAACGTGACCACATCAATACGATGGACAGGGTCAAGAAAGACCATCCGGGCAGATTTATTTTCTAAGTAGCTACAATCATGCGGAGGCGTGATGTAGTACTGTAATTCGTTCAACAGGGACTTCGGTTGATAGGAATTCATCGTAATATCCCTCTTTTATTGTCATGCGCTGAGACTTGCCCATTGCGCTATTGTTTTACTTGAAAATACACTGTCCTGATACTTTTTCCAATCGATAGAGGGTTGTTTAACAACATCTTGTAACGAATTAAGGTATTGTTGGCGAGAAAGTGTACTCGCACCTAAGCTTAAGAGGTGATCGTTGACCAATTGGCAATCAATCCATGGCAACTGATTCTCTTGCCCGATGAGCATTAAGGTGTAAAACGCCATTTTAGAGACATCTGTTCGTGTACTAAACATAGACTCGCCAAAGCAGCCATGACCAATATTGACCCCATAGAGGCCACCTACAACAGTCTCGTTTTCCCAAACTTCAATGCTATAAGCATAGCCTGCGTCAAACAGCGCAGAATATCCCTGAATAATATCTTCTGAAATCCATGTTTCATTGGCATAACTACGCGGCAAAGAACATGAGCGAATCACAGTTTCAAACGCATGATTAATGGTGATCTTATAGTCCATTTTTTTCATGCTGCGTAATAACGATTTACTCGGATGATAGTCATGCGGTCGAATAATGCAGCGGGGTTCAGGACACCACCAACAAATTGGATCACCTTCACTGAACCATGGGAAAAGACCGTGACTATAGGCTTCAAACAGTGTGGAAGGGGAGAGGTCAGCACCGATGCAAATTAAGCCTTCACCTTCGGGATCGCATTCAACAGGATCGGGGAAAGTAAATTCAGAAGGAGGGAGTATCGGCATGCCAAGCTTCTTATTGAGGTATACGGATTTTTATCATACATAAAAAAGCCGACCATCAGGTCGACTAATTTTTAAAACTATTTAGCTAAGCAAATGACTTAAGCAAAAGATTATTCGCCGAGTGCATCAAGGTATTTTTCAGCATCGAGTGCAGCCATACAGCCTGAACCTGCAGAAGTAATCGCTTGACGGTAGATACTATCGGCAATATCACCCGCAGCAAATACGCCTGGAATAGACGTTTGTGTTGCGTTGCCTGCGGTGCCACTTTGAACTTGGATGTAGCCATCACGTAAGTTCAATTGACCTTCAAAAATACCGCTGTTTGGTTTGTGACCAATCGCCACGAACATACCAGTGACATCAACGTTTTGAGTTGAATCATCTTGCGTAGATTTAATACGTACAGAAGTCACACCGGTGTTATCGCCAATAACTTCATCCACTTGGTGATTCCAGATAATACTGATTTTACCTTCTTTTTCTTTTGCAAAAAGATGATCTTGAAGGATTTTCTCTGAACGTAAAGTGTCACGACGGTGTACAAGAGTGACATGAGAAGCAATGTTTGAAAGATACAGCGCTTCTTCCACAGCAGTATTACCACCGCCGACAACCATGACTTTTTGATTTTTATAAAAGAAGCCATCACATGTTGCACATGCGCTTACGCCTTGACCCATGAAAGCAGCTTCTGATTCAAGACCTAAATATTGTGCAGTTGCACCTGTACAAATAATCAATGCATCACAAGTAAACTCTTCCATATCGCCTTTAAGCACGAACGGACGAACATTGAGGTCCACTTCGTTGATATGGTCATACACAATTTCTGTACCAAAACGTTCAGCATGAGCTTGCATTTGTTCCATTAGGGCAGGGCCTGTTAAACCTTCTGCACCACCTGGCCAGTTGTCTACTTCTGTCGTTGTAGTCAATTGACCGCCTAATTGAATACCTGCGATGAGTGTCGGTTTCAGGTTCGCACGGGCAGCGTATACCGCAGCGCTATAACCTGCAGGACCAGAACCTAAAATAATTAGACGTGAGTGACGAGCGCTCATCCGTAGAATCCTTTTTTTATATGATAATTTGTGGAATTATACGTCAAAGTTTGAAACGATTGTGTGAGATTAAAGTCGATATTATTGATCATCGAAATCGTTTTGAGCTATATAGAATAAAGTTAACAACTATACTTAAATTATCTTGCATCTTTTTTATTGAACAGGTGCATAATAACAGGTTTAGATTCAGCCCATTTTTGTTGTGGGTAATGACAAAAACATTCATGAAGAATTGGTTACAGGAACGTATATGACAGCGGTGTCGGGTGCATATGCACAGCGCTTAATAATGACTTTATTCCTTGTTTCATTTGGGATATATCTGTTCCTTGCAACAGTCACATATACGCCATTTGATCCGGGATGGATGCATTTATCCAGTGATACTCAGCAAGTTTCAAATGCCAGCGGCGTCGCAGGTGCATGGATCGCTGATTTACTCTATGGATTTTTAGGTTGGGCAAGTCTGCTGATACCTGTCTATTTATTTCTCGAAGCAATTCAAGTGTGGTGGCCACGTAGTTTTTTAAACCGTCCATTTCGTTATGCCGCTCAGTTCTTTATTTTACTGGCAACTTCAAGTTTACTTTTCCTATTTTGGAATGTCCCTGAAGATACTTTAGAAAATGCATCGGGCGGGATTATTGGTTATGAACTGGGTCAAAGTCTTGAACAAATATTAACGGTCTATGGTGCAGCAGTATTTCTCATTGCATTTTGGATCATGTTGTTCACTTTGGCCTTTGGTATCAAGTGGAATAAGACATGGGCAACCATGAAGTCCACACCGGCTTATCTCCAAGATTTGTTCTATCGCAATGTGCCTGAAGGCGACACCGCATTTGACCGTACAGTACCAACGACTAAAAAAGATAGTGCTGCTGCGCATGCATCAAAAGTGGTTGCACCAGTAACACCGGCCGACGAACATCATGCGGTCGATGTCGATCCTGTGGTACGTGATCGCGTCGCTGAACGTTTATTTGATGATATTGCCGATAAAGAATGGGCAGACAAAGAATGGAACGCACAGCATTCATCTGCGGTAGATTTGGCAGAGACTGCTACGCTATCTGATGAAGATTTTGAACATACCTTGGCGAAAGTGCATCAGCTTGAACAAGATCGACAACGTGTTGTTGCAACAGGTGAAGTTTGGCGCGCATTACATTCCAATGATGACCAACGTCATAAACAAGATATTGATGCTTTACTGAAAGCGGCAGAAGAAGAGCAGCCTGCCAATCAAACTGAATATTTCAACAAAACAGCAGATGTGCATTCGAATTCTCCGACAGAAGCGGTGCAACCTGCTAAAAAATCAGTGGATTGGGATGATGATGAAATCTTCGATGAGCTGTTAGCGGCTGTCCCGAATAGTAAAACAGCGACGGATGTGCATAGCCCATTTAATACAGCGCAAAATGAAAGTCCAACAACGCATTCAAATGAATTTGCTACAGGTGCTGCTGCCACAGTTGCAGGTTTAGGTGTAGCTGCTGCACAGATTACACCGCTGACCACACCGAAAAATATCAGTGCTGAAACCGAATTTAATGATCTTGATGATTTGCTGGTTGAAGAAGCAGAGCGAGCGATAGAACAGGCGCAGCCGGTTCGTACAACCAGTAGTTACGCGCAATCTACGCCTTTGGTTCGTGCTGAAATCAATACGCAGCCGCAGACTTTTGTATCTGATGATGAAAAAGCCTTAATCAGCTCGAATAAAGATGCTTTCCGTGAAGTGTGGCAAGAAACGGCGGGCAAACCTGAAGACATCGATTTAGATCTCGAAGATGATTTTGACTTTGATGCTCCTTTAACCGATGCCTCTGGTCGTCCAATGTCACGTGCGATGCAAGTGGCACAAAAACGCTTGGATTTACCGACTTTGCCGGGCTTGGAAATCTTAGATCCGGTTGATCCGAACAAGAAAGTCAATTTCACTGCAGAGCAATTGTCTCGCTTGTCTGAACTTTTAGAAATTAAACTGCAAGAGTTTAATGTCAAAGCCAAAGTTGTAGAGGCACAGCCGGGACCAGTCGTAACACGTTTTGAACTTGACTTGGCACCTGGTGTGAAAGCGTCTAAAGTCACCAATATTTCACGTGACTTGGCGCGTTCGATGTCTATGGCTTCTGTACGTGTGGTGGAAGTTATTCCGGGTAAACCGTATATCGGGATTGAAGTCCCAAATAGTTCACGTGAAATGGTTCGTCTTATTGAGCTGTTAGAAACGCCGGCATACCGTGATCCAAATGCCTTACTTAGTATGGCGATGGGTAAAGATATTTCGGGTAATCCTGTCTTGGCCGATTTGGCGAAAGCGCCGCATATGTTGGTGGCAGGTACTACAGGTTCTGGTAAGTCAGTCGCAGTCAATGCCATGTTGCTATCGATGTTGTTGAAATACACACCTGAGCAACTGCGACTCATCATGATTGACCCGAAACAGTTGGAACTTGCCAACTATAACGATATTCCACATTTATTAACGCCTGTTGTAACCGACATGAAAGATGCGGTGAGTGCATTGAACTGGTGTGTCAATGAAATGGAGCGTCGTTATAAGCTGATGTCTTTGATGAAAGTGCGTAAGCTGACTGACTTTAACCGCAAAATTGAAGAAGCAATGGCTAATGGTGAAGATCTCATTGATCCAACTTGGAAGCCAGATGACTCAGCAACGCAAAGTCGTGCGCCACGTTTACAGCCTATGCCGTTGATCGTAATTGTTGCCGACGAATTTGCCGACATGATCATGCAAGTGGGTAAAAAAGCTGAAGAAATGATTACCCGTCTTGCACAAAAATCACGTGCAGCAGGGATTCATTTGCTGTTGGCGACTCAGCGTCCAACCGTAGATGTAGTGACAGGTTTGATCAAAGCCAATATTCCAACGCGTGCTGCGCTACGTGTGAACAGTAAACTGGATTCACGTACTATCTTAGACGCTGGTGGTGCGGAAGACTTACTGGGCCATGGTGATATGTTATTCCTCGGACCGGGGAAAATTGAACCTGAACGGGTACATGGCGCGTTTATTTCAGACGATGAAGTGAACCGTATTTGTGATGCATGGCGTGAGCGCGGTGAACCGAATTATGTCGATGAAATCCTCACGCCTTATGATGAAGAGCCGACATCTCGCGGTTTTGAAGATGGTGATGGTGG
The DNA here is from genome assembly GCF_013418655.1 of Acinetobacter sp. YH12128. Lineage (NCBI taxonomy): Bacteria > Pseudomonadati > Pseudomonadota > Gammaproteobacteria > Moraxellales > Moraxellaceae > Acinetobacter > Acinetobacter sp. YH12128. The sequence goes on from NZ_VPBO01000010.1 coordinate 51,576, forward strand.
ATCAGACCGTGATGCGCTGTATGATCAATGTGTTAGTTTCGTTTTGGAAACACGTAAAGCATCGACCTCATCTTTACAGCGTAAATTCAGTCTCGGCTATAACCGTGCAGCACGGATTATTGATCAGATGGAAGAAAATGGCATCGTCAGTGGGATGGGGCCAAATGGCAAACGAGATATCTTGGTCTAAGTCCTAAAACAAAAAACCTGCTTCGGCAGGTTTTTTTTTATTTTTAGATTGAGAACTCATCTTGGTAGAACATGGACTGGGCCAATTCGATAAAAGCTTTGCAGGCAGGGCTCATGAGTTTTTGATTTTTTACGGCGAGTCCAATTTGCCGTTGGGTATTTGGAAAGAGTGGACGTTTAACCACATGTGGATGCAACGCCAACAGCTCAGTAGGCATCGCCATATCTGCAACAATAGCAATCCCTTCCTGTAAATTCACCATATTTAAAATGGTTAACAGTTGCGACATTTGATAGGTGATTTTAGGTTGTATGTAGTGTTGTTTAAGCAGTTTTTCGACATGGGACTGGCTGCCCGCACGGGTCATAATAAAGGGGTAATTTTGCAGGTCTTGGATATTTAAATGACTGTGTTTGGAAACTGAATAACTATCTGGAATCAAGGCAATGAAAATGTCTTGAATTAACGGGAAGGTGAACAGCTGCGGCTTAGGGAGTACGGCAAAACCCACATCAATCTGACGTTCAGAAATCCAACGAGACACTTCTGCATCGGTACCTTCTTCGACATAGATCTCAATGTGCGGATAGCGCTCTCTATATGCCTTTAATAGCTCTGGAAGCAGATGAATCGAACTAGAAGAACCAAAAGAGCCAATTCTCAACGTTCCTTGTTGAATACCATGTGCGGCATGCACTTCTTGTTGCATGATTTGTGCCGTATTGATGATTTCTTTGGCATGCAGTAATAACTGCTGACCAATATGAGTCAGGCTAATTTCGCCTTGTTCACGGCTAAATAAGCTGACATTCCAATGTTGCTCTAAACACTTTAGGGTATGAGAGACAGCTGACTGAGTAATTCCCAGCTGTCGAGCAGCGAGAGTAAAGCTTTGTTGTTCTGCGACTTTAATAAAAATTTCAAGCTGAGAAAATGTCATTGCCATGAGTAATTACTCATTTTGTTATGAGTCTAGATGAGGATTATATTGTGCTACATAAATGGTTAAAGATGAAATAGCTACTTTATTTCAAGGCGTACAGCATGAATATCGTCGTCGCATTGTTTCCCCTCGTTGCATTAATCGCGATGGGCTATGTGCTTAAATACACACAGTTTGTTCAGGATGAATTTTGGGCAAATTCAGAAAAACTTAATTACTACGTTTTATTTCCTGTGCTGCTATTTTTGAATGTATCAGCCGTGCAATTGGATATGAACACTGTTTCACGAATGTTGACAGTACTGGTTGCGGGCACCTGTTTGATCAGCATCGTGTTGTGGGGGATCAAGCAGTTTATGCATATCCCCGTGCAGCGTTTTGGCGTGTATATCCAAAGTCATATTCGTTTTAATACCTATATTGGCTTGTCATTAATGGGGGCGCTGTTTGGCTCAGAAGGCATGCAAATGTTTGCGATGTTGATTGCTGTGGCTGTTCCTTTGGTGAATATCATTTCTGTCCTGTCTTTTTCCAATATCAGCGTTAAACAGCTTGGACAAACCTGTATTTCTATCGCGAAAAATCCGCTCATTCTAGGTTGTGTAGTCGGTGTTCTATTTAATTTATCAGGTCTCACCTTATTTAATGGTTTACCCGAGCTGCTAAAAATATTGGCGGCAATGAGTTTACCTTTGGGTTTATTGTCTGTGGGAGCGGCATTACAGTTTCAGCAAATGCGCGCCGATCTACGTCGTTTAAGTTTAAATACGATAGGGCGTCTCATGTTAATGCCATGTATTGCTTATCTATTGAGTACATGGATGGGTTTGACTGATTTTGAGCGGATGATTTTAGTGGTCTTTTTTGCTTTGCCAACTGCATCATCGTCTTATATTTTGACACGCTATTATCGGGGCGATTCACAACTGATGGCGGCGATTATTAGTGTACAAACCATTGGTTTTGGCTTGATGTTTCCATTGCTCATGTTGATCGTGCATTGATCATGATGATATTCAATAACGCCGATTTTAAATCTGATAAAAAAAGCCCGCATCATGCGGGCTTTTTTTTGTTACTCGAAATTAAGCAAATTTTGCCAATACTTCGAGGAAACCTGCGCTTTGACGTGGGTATTGAGCAATCACGTCATGAATACGCTGACCTTCAGGATTAGTTGCGTTCACATCACGGCCATCGGCAACGAATTGAGTCAAAAGACGCTCATAGTCATTTGGACGCATATGTTTGAAAGCATGGTAAAGCACGTGAAAGTCGCCATTCACTCCTTCAGGAGGAAGCTGAGTAAGGTAGGCAAATACACGCTCATCTGACCATTCTTCGTTGAACGTTGCTGGCTGAGATAATGCCATCGCAATCTCCTTGCTGGTTTAAAAATACAAAAAGGCAAAAATGAGTACGCAAGTAAAATGGTTTTATTCGCCATCTCTAAGTTAAGCGACTCATTTTATGGTTGGATCAAAAGTTATTTTTTTTATCCCGTTTACTCGAAGCAAAGCTTTTGATCTAACAAAGGAATAAAACTAATCGAGCCCACTCGAAGCAAAGCTTCTCATCTTGCGGCTGGGTAAAGCAGCGCTTTACTGATCCAGCCTCACATTTTGCCTTGATTCAATTTACTTGGCTAATCAGAATTCAGATTAACGTTCTTCAGGCAAATTGATATTCATTTCAAGCATTTCAATATTCGCTTCAGAACGAACAGACATTTGAATATGTTGCTCATCTACACCACGAACATAGCGGTTTACTACTTGCATGATTTCTTTTTTCATCATGTCAATCTTGTCTTGGCTAAGGCGTTTACCTAGACCATTTTCAGATGCCACGATGACTTTTAAACGGTCTTTTGCCGTTTGTGCGCTTGACGGTTTCTCGTCGCTGCTAAAAAGTTTGCTCCAGAATCCTGCCATGATTACGCTCCAAATAGACGTGCTAACCAACCCTTAGGTTTTACCGTAATATGACGGTAAGGGCGCTCTTCACCAAGGAAACGTGCAACAAGGTCATCATACGCTTGGCCAGCCGCTTCTTCTGTAAACAGAATCACTGGTTTACCTTCGTTTGATGCTTGTAGAACGCTTTTACATTCAGGAATAACACCTAAAGTCGGTACGCGTAAAATATCTTTTGAAATGTCATCAATCGTCAACATCTCTTGTTTATCCGCACGTTCTGGATTGAAACGTGTAATACAGAGATGCTTACGGATACGACCTTCGTTTTGTTCTACTTTTTTGGTTTTGCTGTCGAGCATACCAATAATACGGTCAGAGTCACGTACCGAAGAAATTTCTGGGTTCGTCACAATGATCGCTTCATCAGCATGATACATTGCTAAAATTGCACCACGTTCGATACCCGCAGGTGAGTCACAAATAATGTAATCGAACTCTTGAGAAAGTTCGTCCATCACACGTGCTACACCTTCATCTGTTAACGCGTCTTTATCACGTGTTTGAGATGCTGGCAAAATGTAGAGATTTTCAATATCTTTATCGCGAATAAGCGCTTGTTGTAATCGAGCTTCGTTATTCAATACGTTTACAAAGTCATATACAACGCGGCGTTCACAGCCCATGATCAAGTCAAGGTTACGTAAACCCACATCAAAGTCGATCACAACAGTTTTGTGGCCGCGAAGGGCTAAACCTGTTGCAAAAGATGCGCTTGTAGTTGTTTTACCTACGCCACCTTTACCTGATGTTACGACAACAATTTTCGCCACCGAATCCACTCCTGTTATGGTTTAAATCCCCTTTTTTAATTAGGGGTTTGGTGATTATTTATACATTAAAATTGCAAAGCTTCAAATACTAGCTCTTGCTGGTCATTCAAATAAATATGTACTGGCTGTTTGACCACATGAGGTGGAATGTCATCAGCGACACAGTAAGTCCCTGCAATTGAAACCAATTCAGCTTCTAATGAATGGCAGAAAATACGTGCAGCCGTGTTCCCACCAGCTCCGGCAATGACTCTACCACGAGCACTACCATAAATATGTATATTTCCTGAAGCAATTACTTCTGAACCGCTATTAATACCAGCATTAATAATGATATCGCCATGGTCTTGGACTAAACATTGACCTGTACGCAAGATTTCATTGTGATACGACGTAGCATGACGAATGGTCGGTACTTCGACTGCAGCAATTTTATCTTCGGTTTTTTCTTCTGCAGGCGCGGGTTCTTCAACCACTTGTTCGCGTGTCGGTTTAACTTGTTGTAGTTTGCGATCCGCAGGAACTACGGGAAATTGGATAGCACGTGCTTGGTCCGATAGCGGACCTTCAGTGACACCAATCGGTTGAATTTCAATACTAATAAGTAGTTGAATCAGTGCAATTAGTTCTTGATCAACCGTACTTTCAATCACGGCTAATGTTCCGGGTGGAAAAGCCTTTTGGAACATTGGAGTAAGTTGCTGGCGGATCGCATCATGATCATTGGTATCGAGGTGAATGCGAATCGCATTGACCATTTTGCCTTTTATCCGTATATCAGCCATATTGAATCCTTGAGACTTCTAACTATTACTTTTGTGCCGAAGTAGTTATGTTGTAAATAGAGCAAATCCTAGAACAATTTGCATGAATACTCTAGCGGAGTTCGCAATTATTTTTGACTAAGTGTTTATTCTGTAGCTTGGTCCTGTTCCTGCATAATCTGCTGCCACTGTTTTACTTTCACTTGCTTACGAATAGCCTCTAGACTTTCAAAAACCGCAGAGCGAACCAACTCATCCAGCTGGACATTATTTTCGATTTCAATACGGCTAACACGCTGTGAAATGTCTAAATATAGATTGGGTTTTTGAGCCGTCGATGTATTGGGATAAGCCAATGGGGAAATTAAACCTTGGGTAATATTTTCACCCAAACGTTGCCCGATACTTTGAATCTGCTGTTCAATGCGGCTGCCAACGATTGGCACTAAGCGCAATAGCTGCGTGAGTTCTGGAGTGTCTTCGATGGCCTGACTGACGATTTGTCCGACATTTTTGGCGATCAATTCACGTTCAGTACGTAGCTCTTTGCTTAAATTTTCTTGCAAAATCTCAGCTAAAACTTGGGTGAACATCTCACGGTGATGCTGCACAAGATTACTAATTAGGTCTTTATGGGTTGTACTGGTATTGAGCTCATGCTTAACACCATCTAACACGGTAAGTACCACACGATCTGACAGTTCTTCCATCACGACTCGATAGTAGAACAATGCCTTTTTCTGCCATGCAGAAGGCACGATTTGATAGCCCATTTCATACAGTCGATAAGCAATAATGCCCGCACGAAATAAACGCAGGAAACGTAAATGCGGCACAATAGCTAAAATTTCGTACCAATGTATAAACGGGAAGAAGAACCAGCGCTGATGGTGCTTGTTGATGATGGCAATCGCCCAGCGCACCAACAATTCTACAATCAAAAAGATAATGAACCACGCTTCGGTAGTAATCACCCATGGATGTAAATGTTCACGGTAAAAACTCAGCACATCGGGCAGGTGGATACTGTTAAAGAACCAACTGCCAAGATTGCTCATGAGGAAAAAGTTCATGCACAGGCAGAACAAGTTAAAAACAATAATAAACACCATGAATATGTCATAAATCAAAAACAGTTTGAATGACCAACTGTTTGGATTGACATGATGATATTTAGATTTCTTGTTTTGCGGCATGCTGTTCTGCGACATAAAACTTCTTCTTAATTATTCAGTAACTGAGTATTTAGCTTTCATACGAGTAATGAGTTGGTCTTTCTCCGTCCACAGCTCATCTACCCAATGCTGAAATTTTTCACGGAATTCTGCATCATCTTCATAGTTGCCGCCATGCACCCACGTTGGAATTTCAATTTTACGTAAATCCACGGCGATACGCGGAACTTCACCGAGCCAAAATTCGCCATAACCTGGTGCACCATTTGGATAGACGATGGTCATATCTACGAGAGCATCAACTTGATCCCCTAAAATATTGAGTGCCAGTGCTAAACCACCCGCTTTCGGCTTAAGAAGGTTTTGATACGGTGATTGCTGCTGCACATGTTTTTCAGGGGTAAAGCGAGTGCCTTCCAAATAGTTCAGCAGGGTAAAAGGCTGGCTCAATAACTGTTCACAAGATTTACGCGCTTCTTCCATATCTCGATATTTAAGTTCAGGATTTTTCGCGATTTGTTCTTTGCTGTGTCGTTTCATCATTGGAAAGCCTAAAATTTTAAAAGCTTGTCCAACAAATGGAATGAAAATGAGTTCCCATTTGGTGAAGAAACGCGTCAGTGGCATACGGGTTAAACCAAAATATTGGTTAACTGTTGTATCGACCCAACTCTGATGGTTACAGGTCATGAGATAGCGACCATGCAAATTTAAGTCGAGGCCTTCATCGATGGTGATATCCCATTTTGTGTTGGGTAAAACGTGATCAATTAACCAGTTATTGACCGTGAGCCAACTGTTGGTAATTTTTATGTTGGTTTCATCAACCTTTTTTGATTTTTTAAAGAGTTTGGTTAGACCCAGTGCTAAAACAGGAGGGCCATGGAAAAAAGTACTGCCTGTCATAATAGAACCGACGGTAAGTCCTTTGCTAATTTTTTTTAGTGTCGGTTGCTTATTTGTTTGAGATGACATATAAAAAGTCCTAGCGGAAATTGTCCAAATAATGATTTATTCTAATAAATATAGTTCGAGTTGATTAAATAAAAAAGGGCATCTGCAGAACTGTGAAGAAATTGTGATGGAATTAACAAATAAATCTCGTATTCATATTACAAATTGTAACTAAACGTTTTATTATTAACAAAAAATCAATGGTTCAGCCATTTGTTTTACTTCATCATTTCAACCATACAACAAAACACAAAGAAGGAGGCATGCAATGCGTGCACTAGTAATTTCGGCAGTAGTTGGGGCAATGGCACTTACTGGTTGTCAAAACATGGAATATGACAAAGCAGCAATCGGTACTGGTCTAGGTGCTCTTTTAGGCGCTGGTATTGCTTATTCTAATGCTGATAAAGACAAAATGGGTCAAGCAGCTGCAATTGGTGCTGTAGTTGGTGGTGGTGCAGGTCTTCTTCTTGATAAGAAAGAAAAACGTCTTAAACAAGAATTGGCTGGTACTGGTGTTGACGTAGGTCGTAATCCAGATGGTTCGATCAACCTTGTTATGCCATCAGTAACTTTCGCAACTAACTCTTCAACTATTCAATCTCAGTTCCAATCTGCGTTGAATGACGTTGCTAAAGTATTGCGTGAAGACGGTACTGCAAACAAACTTGCAATCGTTGTACACGGTCACACAGATAACACAGGTTCTGATGCGATCAACAACCCACTTTCTCAAAACCGTGCAAACTCAGTGAAAAACTACCTAGCGTCTCAAGGTATTTCTTCAACTCGTATTACTGCACGTGGTTACGGTTCAACTTCTCCAGTAGCGGATAACTCAACTGCTGCAGGTCGTGAACAAAACCGTCGCGTAGAAATCTCAGTTTACGAAACTAAATAAGTTTTAGTTCGAAACGAAAGGCCACCCTCGGGTGGCTTTTTTTATGGCATTTTTAATGACCGATAAAATACATTTTGCATTAGGCAAGATCGTTTCAGATGACTATAATCATCCTCGAATTAATAAGAGGAAAGACTATGTCACTGGCAAGTCAGTTGAACGACAAGCAACTTGAAGCAATGAAATACACTCAAGGACCCTTGTTAGTACTTGCAGGGGCAGGTTCAGGCAAAACATCGGTGATTACCCGTAAAATTGCCTATTTGGTGAAGCATTGTGGTATTCCTGCGCACCGTATCACCGCGATGACCTTTACCAACAAAGCTGCGCGTGAAATGAAAGAGCGTGTGACGAAGCTGATGAGCCGTGAAGAGGCAAAAGGGCTGTCGGTTTCTACATTCCATAACTTCGGGCTAAACATGCTCCGTTTGGAATTAAAAAATACACCACTGAAAAATAACTTTTCAATTTTAGATGCAGATGACTGCAAACGCATTTTGATGGACTTAATGCATCGCGACAATTTATCCGGTGCAGAAAGTAAAGAGCTGATTGCCAAAGCCATGAAAATGATTTCAGATTGGAAAAACGATCTGATTCCACCTGAGCAAGCGCATACCACCTGTGAAACAGCAGAAGACGTTCAGTTTGCACATCTGTATCAACTGTATGAGCGTAATTTACGTGCCTACAATGCTGTGGATTTTGATGATTTGATTGTCATGCCGACGCGCTTATTACAAGAAAATGCAGAAGTGCGTGATCGTTGGCAAAATCGAATCCGCTATTTATTGGTCGACGAATATCAAGATACCAACACCGCGCAATATATTTTGGTGAAATTACTCGTGGGTGTCATGGGACAGTTCACCGCAGTAGGTGATGATGACCAATCGATTTATGCATGGCGTGGTGCTAAGCCTGAGAATATGGCTTTATTGAAGGAAGATTTCCGTAATCTGAAAGTGATTAAGCTTGAGCAAAACTATCGCTCGACCAGTCGTATTTTAAAAGCTGCCAATACAGTTATTGGCAATAACCCACATATTTTCGATAAAAAGCTTTGGTCAGATAAAGGCCATGGTGAAGTGATCCGCGTGATTACTTGTCGTAATGACGATGATGAATCAGAACGCGTCGTAAAAGACTTGATTACGCACAAGCTGATGAACGGTAAAAATTGGAAAGACTATGCCATTTTATACCGTGGTAATTTCCAAGCGCGTGCTCTAGAGACACAGCTACGCCAAATGCAGATCCCGTATAAATTATCGGGTGGTCAGTCTTTCTTCGCTCGTGCTGAAATTAAGGACCTGATGAGCTACTTACGTTTGATCATCAACCCTGAAGATGACAGTGCATTCTTACGAATTATCAATACACCAAAACGTGCGATTGGCCCTGTGACTTTGGAAAAGCTTGGTCTATTTGCGCAGGAAAGTAATTTATCCTTACTCAGTGCAGCAGGCGACCAGCGCTTAAGTATGGCGATTCCGAAAAAAGCCACAACCCAATTGGCCGAATTTGCGGACTTTATTTCGACCTTTACTCGTGAATTATTAGAAGATGATGAACCTGTTCCGATCATTCGTCGCATGATGATTGAAGCAGGTTATATCGACTATGTTAAAGAATCTGCAGCTACTCCTGCGCAGGAAAAAACCAAACTGGATAATATTGAAGTGCTATATAGCAGTATTCAAAGTTTGATAAACCGCGCTGAAGATGTAGATGAAAAGAACATTGAAAGTGTGATTCGTAAAATGGTGCTGCTCGATATGTTAGAACAGCAACAAGAAGAAGAAGACACCGATAAAGTCAATTTGTTAACACTTCATGCGTCGAAAGGTCTGGAATTTCCATTCGTTTATTTGATTGGTCTGGAAGAAGAAATTCTACCGCATAAAAACTCCATTGCTGCTGACACGGTCGAGGAAGAACGACGTTTGATGTACGTGGGGATTACTCGTGCACGTCAAGGCTTAACTATGACTCTAGCAGAGCAACGTAAAGCCGGTGGTCAAATGCGACAAATGACACCAAGCCGTTTCTTGGACGAACTGCCACAAGATGAATTGGAGTGGTTAGGCCGCAAGAAAAAGCTGGCAGGGGATATCGATCCTAAACAGCAAGCACAGCATTATTTAGAAAATTTACGCGCGCTGATTAAGCGTTAAAGCTTAAAGCGTAGAATATTTTATTTATTTTTTGAAATTCGTTTTATTGAAACAGGAATGAACCATGAAAGTTCAAGTTAAAGTTCTCGACACACGTTTAGGTACGGAATGGCCAATGCCAACTTATGCCACAGCAGGTTCGGCAGGTCTTGATCTCCGTGCATGTGTAGAAGAAACCACCGTAATTGAACCGGGTCAAACTGTTCTGGTAAAAACAGGCCTATCGATTTATATCGAAGATACTAACTTTGCAGGTTTAATTCTGCCACGTTCAGGCTTAGGTCATAAACACGGAATCGTGTTGGGTAACTTGGTCGGTTTGATTGACTCAGACTACCAAGGTGAATTGATGGTATCTGTTTGGAACCGTAGCCAAACGGCATTTAGCCTAGAGCCGGGTGAGCGTTTAGCACAATATGTTTTAGTGCCAGTTGTACAAGCTCAGTTTGATATTGTGGATGAGTTTGAAGCCACTGAACGAGGAGCAGGCGGTTTTGGTCATACAGGTAAAAACTAATCAGCGCAAGACTTTTGATCCAGTGTGTTGACAAGTAAATGCCTACAATCAAGTAGCTAATAAAAACCATCCTCGTGATGGTTTTTATTTATATCATTTTAATTTATTAAAAATCAAACCTATATTTAGAGTGTTTAGGCTTTTATCAATATCGTTTATAGGCTTATCTCGAAAAATTTAATTCTGATGAAATTACTCGGTTTATATTTTAATAGAGAAGAATAAATTGAGCCTTGTTTGTTGATTTAAATTTAATCAATTTACTATATTTGTACAGAGTGGAAGAGGGGTTTAAAAATGTTTGAAAAGTAAAATAAATATAGATGAACGCGTGGTTTGATATTTTATAAATTGTAAAGTCTTGATTTATTTAAAAAAATAATTTAGAGATAATAGGTGTTTTTGGATTGATTTTAAGTTTTTGATCAGTGTTTAAATATTATTAATTGATTATTAACTAAAATTGTTATAAAAAAGCTACACTTTTTTTCAGGATTTTATCCTTTAATTAAAAGCTTAAATTCTAAATAGAATTTAAGATTTTTTAATTAATAAAGATGTAATTAGAAGAACATAGTATGGGTTCACTGTTTAGTCACTTTCCGCAACATATTTTTCGTGCATATGACATTCGCGGGAAAATATCGCTCTTAAATGCTGATTTAGTTCAGTCAATTGCTTGTGGCTTAGTCAAACAATATTTAGATGTAGGGCAAAAGAGACTTGCCATTGGCTATGATGCGCGTTTAACCAGTCCAACCTATGCAAAAATAATTCAAAAAGTCTGCCATGAGGCTGGCCTTGAAGCGGAAATTATTGGCTGCTGCTCAAGCCCGATGTTGTATTTTATTGCGGGACAATTTCAAGGCAATGGCATTATGGTGACGGCGAGCCATAATCCTAAATCAGATAATGGTATCAAGTGGATTATCAAAGGTGAGCCACCTTGTCCGGAGATGATTCAACACGTTGCAGTCGAAGCACGAAATTGTTTTTCTTCGGAACGTGTGCATTTGATGACTGAACTTGAGCCACACGAAATCAAGCCTGAATATTGTTTGGCCTATCAGAAATTTATTTTAGATGACATTCATTTACAGCAACCGCTTAAAGTTGTGATCGATGGCATGCATGGTTCAGCTGGGCATTGTGCAGCCTTATTATTAAACAAATTAGGCTGTGAAGTTTTGGCATTACGTTGCCAAGCTGATGGACATTTCCCTGATCATGCTCCAGATCCATCACAGCTCAAACATTTAACTCACCTTCGCCAAGCCATACAGTTGCAAAAGGCCGATATTGGCATTGCTTTAGATGGTGATGGTGATCGTTTAGTGTTAATTGATGAAACTGGCAAAGTGGTTTCTGCAGATCGATTATTATGTTTATTTGCTGAAATTTGTTTGACTCAAAAACCACATGCAGAAGTGGTATTTGATGTGAAATGTTCAACGATGATTCGCGATACTGTGAGTGATCTAGATGCGCAGCCTGTCATGATTCGAACAGGCAGTAGTTTCTTGCGAAAATATATTTCCCAATCTAAAGGCAAAGCGGTTTTTGGTGGTGAATACGCAGGACATTATGTTTTTAATGATGGTCGTGGTGGCGGCTATGACGATGGTCTATATGCTGCCTTAAGGGTCTTAGAATATATTCAAGCTCAGGGACTGACATTGTCACAAGCTTTGGCGAAATATCCAGAGCGCTTTAGTACCGAAGATTTATATGTCAGTACGCATCAGCATGATCCAGCGGAAGTTTTAAAGCAGGTTGAAGCCAATTCTGCGCGAATTCCAGCACAAATCAGTAAAATTGATGGAATACGCCTTGATTTTGATGATGGATTTGGCATCATTCGAGCATCGAATACAGGTGAGTATTTCACTTTACGCTTTGATGCCAACTCATCAGCACGCTTAAAAGAAATACGAGATCTGTTTGTTTCCATGTTAGTTGAGCACTATCCAGACATTGCTCATGACATTCCAGATGCTCAATAAGGAGAGGCAAATGCCACATCAACATACTGGCATCGACAAAGCACAAATACTGACGGAAGCTTTGCCGTATATTCAACGTTTTGCGGGTAAGACGCTGGTAGTGAAGTATGGTGGTAATGCCATGACCGATCCTGAGCTTGAGAGCTCATTTGCACGTGATATCGTATTGCTGAAAACGGTTGGTCTAAACCCGATTGTGGTACATGGCGGTGGTCCACAAGTGGATTCATTCCTCAAACAATTAGGCCGTGAGTCTGATCGTATCGACGGTATGCGCGTGACTGATCCTGCAACGATGGAAGTTGTCGAGATGGTCTTGGGCGGCAGCGTGAACAAATCGATTGTGAACTTAATCAATAAACACGGTGGCCGTGCAATTGGTTTAACGGGTAAAGATGGTAATTTGATCCGTGCGCAAAAATTATTGATGGAAAAAACAGCCGAAGATGGTTCAGTAAAACAGATTGATTTAGGTCTAGTTGGCGAAGTGGTTGGTGTGAAAACTGACGTACTTGAAATGTTTACCCAAAGCGATTTTATTCCTGTGATTGCACCATTAGGTGTAGACGAAGACGGCAACACCTATAACATCAATGCTGACTTGGTTGCAGGTAAAGTGGCTGAAGCATTGGGTGCGGAAAAGCTAATTTTATTGACCAATATCACGGGTGTTTTAGACGAAAATAAAAATCTGCTGACTGGGTTAACCACCCAAGAAGTCGATCGTTTGATTGAAACTGGCGTGATCTATGGCGGCATGATTCCGAAAGTTGGCTGTGCATTAGATGCAGTCAAAGGCGGCGTAATCAGCGCACATATTGTTGATGGTCGTGTACCTCATGCAACATTACTTGAAATCTTTACGGATCATGGTGTGGGTACATTAATCACCAATCGAACCAATGTGAAAAAAGCTTAAGATACTTAGCATTTTTTGATATAAAAAAGCCTCTTTTGAGGCTTTTTTATTATTTATCAGTTGGCTAAGTAACTTTTGAAAAGATCAAATAATGTATTTGCCCTGTTGGATTATAAAAACTCTTACAATGGCGCCGATTTTAGATTTACAACAACTAAAACTGTCATGCACAATAGAGAAATCATAGATTTACTGCTGAAATGATCGATATGTGCCAGCTGCTCGGAATGAATTGTGCGACTCCTACCGATATAACTTTTTCGTTTCGGGGATTTTCGCAGCGAGCAGGAATTACCTCAGATCATTGTGATGGCTTTGGTATCGCTTTTTTTGAAGATAAAGCATGTCGTTTATTTGTCGACAATCAATCTGCTGTAGAGTCTCCGATTGCTGAGCTGATCCGAAACTACCCGATTAAATCTCGCAATGTGATTGCACACATTCGTAAAGCGACACAAGGCAAAATTAATCTTGAAAACTCACATCCATTTAGTCGTGAATTGTGGGGCAGACAGTGGATTTTTGCACATAATGGCGACCTACATGGCTTTCAGCCTGAGCTCACAGGGCGCTTCAGCCCCGTCGGCAATACCGACAGTGAATTGGCCTTTTGCTATTTGCTCGAGCAAATGGTGAAACGTTTTGGTTATACCGAACCTACACTCGATCAGGTGTTTGATCTGTTATTAGAAATTTCTCCTAAAATTGCAGAACATGGCACCTTTAATTTTTGTTTGTCGAATGGGCAGGCGCTATTTAGTTATGCGATTACCAAGCTGCATTGGCTGGTTCGAGAGTTTCCATTTCAGCCTGCACAGTTGATTGATATTGATGTTGAAGTCGATTTTAGTGAAGTCACTACGCCTGAAGACCGTGTTGCCGTGATTACCACTGAACCCCTAACGCAAAACGAAGTTTGGACAGCATTTGAGCCGGGTGAAATGATTTTATTTCAACATGGTCGTCCAATTCGTGCTGCAAAGACGGTTGTTGAACGTTTAGAACGTGAGCGGCTGGACCCATCTTTAAAACGTGTCACACGTGCAGATCAGTATTAATTTTGAATGAAAGATATTCATTATAAAAATGAATATCTTACACTTTATTGAATTAAGGGTGTTTTCTAAGATATTGAATTGATTAAAAAATATCTTAGCTTTATACTCGGGATTAAATAAATTAACATAATAAAAACAATTGATTGCAATATAAATGGCAGTATTTCAATTAAAACCAACCTTTTTACTTCATTTTTATTTAAGTTCTTTAATTATATGATGAAATTTACGTGATAAGTCCTTCATATTTATAGGTGGTCGTAATGAAAATGAAATGGGTTCCAGAATACAATACTGGTATCGATGTGATTGACGATCAACACAAACGGATTCTTGACTACATCAATGAAATTGATGGCATTGACGCAAATACAGATCGTGATCGTGTAAAACAAATTCTGGAAAACATTATTGATTACACGCAATCACATTTTACCTTCGAAGAATCTTTACAAGAAGAAGCGGGTTATAAATATCGTGTGCCACATAAACGCGTACATGATTTATTTATTAAAAAAATTGAATCTTACCGTGACCGTTTTGAAATGGGGCATGCGATTGAAAATGAATTACATGAAGTGCTTTCAAAATGGCTGATTAACCATATTCAGCACGATGATGCTGATTATGTCGGTGCGGTTAAAGAAAATATGATGGGTATCATCAAAGAAAAAGAAAAGAAAAAAGGCAAAAATTGGTTTGCACGTTTCTTTTCATAACCTCAAAAAATGAAATAAAAACAATTAAATTCTAATAATATCATTTGCGCAGCAAATCATCTTTAAGGTGATTTGCTTTTTGTTTTTGATTTTCAAGGCACAGCAAGGCAAAATAGCGCTAGAATTTTCAAAGGAATTTGTCATGCAGGACAATGCGATGTCGAAATGGTTATCGCCACTGATGGCGTTCTGTTTATCTTTTATCATTATTGCAACTTTAGCACCGGTAACAGGTATTCAAATTGAACGTCAGCTAGATTTCTGGCTGTTGTGGCTAGGTACAATGCTTATTTTAGCTTTACCGCTATGTTATTTGGAAATTGCTTTAGCAAAACGTTCAAAAATTACAGCAGTTCAAGCACTGTCTTCGCTAACACGTGATGCGGATGCTTCACCCAAATGGCGTATAGTCGGTTGGCTTGCCGTAGTATTTATTCCATTTTTAGCAGGTGCCATGCTTTCAGCCGCGTCGCAATATGTGGCAATTTTTACAGCTAATGGCTTTGCCTATAGCATTATTTTGGCTGTCCTTGCGGTCATTGCATTTGCATTGTCGTTTGTACCACGCCAATTTTTAGTGATTTTGACCGCTATTGGTGTGATTGCTGCAGTAGTTTTAGCGAATGTTATGGGAACTGCCTTACCAGAGTGGAAAATGACTGCGCTCGAATTTAGTGAGTGGGGCAATGCAACTGTCTTGGCGCTCGTAGCAAGTGGTTTGGGGATGGGCTTGTATTGGCAGTCAAGTTTACCAGCCGTGAAGCAACAAGAGATTGCAAGCAAAACGGTATTTCCGATTTGGATCGCTCAACTTTTGGCAGTGGTTGCTTTTGCCTTTTTCGCAGCAAAAGCACAAGTATCTGCTTTAGCACTGGTTGTGGGTTTAGTCGCAGCTTCAGCATTGCTGATTCAAATGGCACGTGAACAATTACAACAACGCCAATTGGCCATAGTGGTGCAATGGGCGATTTTATTGGTTGCGGTTTTTGTATGGGCACTGAGCACTGTTGTTCCAGTATTTAATATTGCCTTGTTGATTTGGGGCTTAATTATTTGTCTGATTTATGCGATTTTCGCAGGTTGGATTATGAAGATTAGTCATCTACGTAAGTCAATGAACTTCAGTCATGAAACCTTTTATAATATTTGGCGTATTGCTGTACGTATCGTAGTGCCCTTGTCAATAATATTGGCATTGGTGGCTGTGATTGGGCAGTTATTCTAATGACAGCTCAGTTACAAGTGTGGGTGGCTTATGCGAGCGTGGAACAGCAGATATTAATTCCTCTAATCTTTAATCCCGGTATGACGGTTGAAGATGCTATTGTGCAAAGTGGCATTCGAAAACAAGTAGATTTACCAGAAGTATTAACACTAGGAATCTTCGGGGCGCGTGTAAGCGATTCATCTCAGTTACTTGAAGCAGGTGATCGTGTCGAAATCTATCGTGCATTAACCATTAATCCGAAAGATATTCGTCGTAATCGCGCCAAGAAAAATCCCGTTGGTCGTTATTGTCGAGGCAATCGTTTCAAACAATTGTACTTATAAAAAAAACCCCTAAATTTAGGGGTTTATTTTTATCTGAAAGCGACTATAGTGGTGGCGCAGTTAAAATCGCTTCTTTAGAACCTGGTAAGCCAGGTTGAGACTCTGGAATGGTTTCTAAGCCTTCAATTTTTTGAACGATACCGTTTTGGTCAAAGAAGATTTTTAAGTGTTGACCATGTGCAGCAGGAATCTTGGCTTTTTTAGCATATGTTCCTGGGGTATACTTATAAATGTAGTCCCAACGTAACGGATTCATTGGATCGGCAACAGTTGGACTACCTAGCAAAAAGCGAACTTGTTGGTGGCTCATTCCCACTTGAATTTTAGCCGCTTGTGCTTGAGTTAAAGGTGTACCTTGTGGAATATCAACTTTATAAACGCCCAAGGTTGAACAGCCTACGAGCAATGAAGTGACAAATAACGTCAGCATGATTTTTTGCATTTTGCTAAACTATCCCAAATTAATTATGATGCATTTGATCCAAGGATAGATCATACTGCATCTAAACTTTGTTGCATATTCCAACTTTAATTTTGTTGAGAGACCTTTTTTCATGCCTATTTCAAATCAAGATTTACGTAAAGCTGGACTTAAAGTTACACTTCCACGAATTAAAATATTGGAATTGCTTGAAAATTCAAGACAACATCACTTAAGCGCAGAAGATATTTATAAGACTTTACTTGAACAGGGTGAAGATGTGGGTTTAGCAACTGTGTATCGCGTGTTAACACAGTTTGAAGCTGCAGGTATTATTCAACGCCATCATTTTGAAAACAATCATTCTGTTTTTGAGATTATGCAAGAAGATCACCATGACCATATTGTGTGTCAAAACTGCAATAAAGTGGTGGAATTTACTAATGATGTGATTGAGCATGAGCAACATCAAGTGGCAGAAAAATTTGGTTTCCAACTTACAGGTCACTCATTAAATCTTTATGGCTATTGTGATGCGCCTGAATGCCAAGAAGCATATCGTAAAAAATAATCCGATACGGATGAGAATGAATAAAAAACAGACTTCATGTGAAGTCTGTTTTTTATTTCCGAAAGCGTTTAAGCAAAATTAATGTTGACCATCAAAGGTAATATTTGAATTTGCACGCAGTAAATGCTCACCGCCTTCTTCAGACAATTTAATTTGTAGACGCAGGTCGTTCGGTGAATCGGCATGTTTGAGCGCATCTTTGTAGCTAATTTGCTTGGCTTTATAAAGGTCATATAAGGCTTGGTCAAAGGTTTGCATACCTAGTTCACGAGAACGCTTCATCAGGTCTTTAATTTCATGCACTTCACCCTTACGGATTAAGTCTGAAATTAAAGGTGAGTTGATCAAAATCTCAATGGCAGCACGACGTGAATTACCATCAATGGTTGGAATCAACTGCTGCGCAACCATTGCTTTTAAGTTCAAAGACAAGTCCATGAATAGCTGACTATGACGATCTGCTTCAAAGAAGTGAATGATACGATCGATGGCCTGGTTGGCGTTGTTGGCATGCAGTGTTGCAAAAACCAAGTGACCGGTTTCAGCAAAGGCAATCGCATAGTCCATAGTTTCTCGTGAACGAATCTCACCAATCAGAATCACGTCAGGTGCCTGACGTAGCGTATTTTTTAAGGCAACTTCGAAAGAGTCGGTATCAATACCCACTTCACGTTGGGTAATGATACAGCCTCGGTGTTGGTGTACAAATTCAATCGGGTCTTCAATGGTAATGATATGACCTTTGCTATTTTCATTACGATAGCCAATCAAAGATGCCAAAGAAGTTGATTTACCTGTACCTGTTGCACCTACGAAAATGATAATGCCACGCTTGGTCATCGCTAATTCTTTTAAAATCGGCGGTAATTTCAACTCATCCATCGTTGGAATGACAGTTTCGATACGACGCAGCACCATACCTGGCTGGTCACGTTGTTGAAATGCACTGACACGAAAACGAGCAGATTTACTGGTATTGCTAATGGCAAAGTTACATTCACGCGTATCGGCAAATTCCTTACGCTGCTTTTCAGACATTATCGAATGTAAGATTTGACCGACAGTCGGGCCCGGTAACTTAGTCGAGCCAATAGGCAAAATTTGCCCATTGATTTTAATCGAGGGTTCAACATCGGCTGTAATGAA
The DNA here is from genome assembly GCF_013418655.1 of Acinetobacter sp. YH12128. NCBI lineage: Bacteria > Pseudomonadati > Pseudomonadota > Gammaproteobacteria > Moraxellales > Moraxellaceae > Acinetobacter > Acinetobacter sp. YH12128. The sequence continues at coordinate 70,334 of NZ_VPBO01000010.1, forward strand.
CAAATCCGATGCTTTTTTCTCCACCATATAATCAAGTAAGCCGTTAAAATCCATAACGATCGCCCCAAAAAAATAAAAAAATTACAAGAAAGATTCGGGTTGTTTCGCTGCAGTCCGTGCAGTTTGCGTACTAATAATGCCTTTTGCGACAAGGTTTTTTAAGCTTTGATCGAGTGTGGTCATACCGTAGTTGGCACCCGTTTGAATCGCTGAATACATTTGCGCAACTTTATTTTCACGAATCAAGTTACGGATCGCAGGAATACCAATCATAATTTCATGGGCAGCCACACGACCACCGCCATTTTTCTTGAGTAGGGTTTGTGAAATTACGGCTTGAAGTGATTCGGATAACATGGCACGAACCATGTCTTTTTCTTCAGCAGGGAATACGTCAATCACACGGTCAATGGTTTTTGCCGCAGAGGTGGTATGTAGAGTACCGAAGACCAAGTGACCTGTTTCAGCGGCTGTCAGTGCCAAACGAATGGTTTCAAGGTCACGCATCTCACCGACTAAGATAATATCCGGGTCTTCACGCAGTGCGGAACGAAGTGCTTCGTTAAAGCCGTGGGTATCACGGTGTACTTCACGTTGGTTGACCAAGCATTTTTTAGATTCGTGTACAAATTCTATCGGGTCTTCGACCGTTAGAATATGGTCATAACGGTTGTCGTTAATGTAATCGACCATCGCAGCAAGCGTGGTTGATTTACCCGAACCTGTTGGACCGGTCACCAGTACGATGCCACGTGGATATTCACAAATATCTTTAAAGATTTGGCCCATGCCAAGATCTTCAATGGTCAATACTTTTGAAGGAATGGTACGGAATACGGCACCAGCACCACGGTTTTGGTTAAATGCGTTCACACGGAAACGAGCCACACCAGGTACTTCAAATGAAAAGTCAGTTTCTAATTTTTCTTCGTAATCACGACGCTGTTTATCGTTCATGATGTCGTAAACCAATTTGTGCACTTCTTTGTGTTCAAGAGCAGGAAGGTTGATACGACGAACTTCACCATCCACACGAATCATTGGTGGCATACCAGAAGATAAATGTAAATCCGAAGCGTTATTTTTGGCAGCAAAGGCCAATAGTTCTGTAATGTCCATAAAATCCCCGAGATAAAAATTAAATCTTAATTATTTTGATAGAATAATAAGGCTTTCCCACAGCTTAACCAACACTTAGTTGCAGGGCAATGCAAAAAAAGATGAATGAAATGAGAACCCCGTCAATGAATATACTTCAAGAAGCACGAAATCAAGTTTTGCAGCAAATTGAGCAGGCTTGCCAACTTGCGGGTCGCCCACAGCAGTCGGTTGAATTATTGGCTGTATCAAAGACGCATCCTGCTGAAATGCTAAGAGAAATGTATACAACGGGGCAACGCTCATTTGGTGAAAATTATCTGCAAGAAGCGCTTCAAAAAATAGAGGCTTTGGCAGATTTAGAGATTGAATGGCATTTTATAGGTCATGTACAGCGTAATAAAACCAAACATTTGGCTTCAAACTTTGCTTGGGTGCATGGGGTAGACCGTTTGATTATTGCGGAGCGTTTATCAGGCCAGCGAGAAGCGACTCAAGCGCCTTTGAATATTTGCCTACAAGTCAATATTGACGCGCAAGATACGAAGGATGGCTGTCAGCCGAATGAAGTAGCAGATTTGGTCGCACAGATTTCTACGCTACCGAATTTACGCTTACGTGGACTGATGGTAATTCCTGCTCCAAACAATCCACAAGCTTTTGTTGATGCTAAAGTGCTCTTTGAGCATGTCAAAGCACAGCATACGAAACCTGAGGATTGGGATACCTTAAGCATGGGGATGTCAGGTGATATGACAGATGCGATTGCTGCCGGATCCACCATGGTTCGCGTGGGGACAGCATTGTTTGGCGCACGTGATTATTCAAAATAGGACAGAAGATTCAGCCTGCTTTCAAAAACTAGGCTTATAAAGTGTAAGCACAGCAGATAAATTTTCACAATAGATGAAACCTATGGGTTCAAAGTGAGCCTTTTAATTTGAACATTCCATTAAAGTTGAGTACAAAATAATCAGGATGTTTTTGATATTGAAGTAATTCACACTTGGACAAATAGGGAAGTTCATGACGGCATATTATCAGTTGATTCAACGCGACGTAGATGCGCAAGGCTGTGTCACGGCACATTACCATTCGACCAATTTAGCACAAGGTGCATGGAATGCACATGAGCAACACATGGCACCAGCTACAGGCATTATTTGTGCTGAATTAGACCGTTTTTCACCACGTCATGATATGCGTATCGGGCGCATTAGCCTCGATATTTTGGGCTTAATTCCTGCTGGCGAGTTTGAAATAATCACGCAAGTGATTCGTCCGGGAAAAACCATTGAACTGATTGAATCTGAAATGCGGGCTCAGGGAAAAACCTGCATTGTGGCACGCACTTGGCGCATGATGACGCAAAATAGCCAGTCCGTGAAAGGTTTGGAGGATGCTGATGTGACTGGGCCAGAAACTGCGCCGATTTGGGACGGTATCCGTCAGTGGCCGGGGGGATATATTCAGTCGATTGAAGCAAGAAGCCATGGGCGCCGTGCAGGTCAAGGCATTGTGTGGCTGAGAACACAGCATGACATGGTTGAAGGTGAGCCGACTGCTGATTTTGTCCGTTTAATGGGCATGGTTGATACCGCCAATGGTATTGTTCCGCGTCAGGATTGGCCATTTGGCTGGGGCTTTCCAAATCTGGATCTACAAATCCATTTGCACCGTTTACCACAGGGACAGTGGTTAGGTCTGGAAACCGTGCAGCAGTATGGAGCGGATGGTGTTGGTTTGAGTAGTTCTGTATTGCATGATGTCCATGGCCCATTTGGGCGTAGTGAACAGATTTTAACGCTACGTCCACTCGGGACGTAATGATCTAGAGAATCAAAAATTATAAAGCCTGCTTTAAGCAGGCTTTTTTTAAGATACGATTTGGATGGTGCTTGCACCTGCTCCGACAGGATTGACTTGAATTTGCACAGGGATTCGTTCGTGCATTTCTTGAATGTGAGAAATTAGCACGACTTTACGCCCTTGGTTTTGTAGCTGATCCAGAGCATTCATCACCATGTGCAGACTTGAAGCGTCTAGCGTACCAAATCCTTCGTCAATAAATAGGCTTTCAATTTTTGTTGTACCTGATGCCATGCTCGCAATGGCTAAGGATAAAGCGAGCGCGGTTAAGAAAGACTCACCGCCTGAAAGCGAAGAGACCGAGCGGGTTTCACCATCCATATCATGATCGACAATGGCTAGGCTTAATGAGTTTTCAAGGCGCTTTAAGGTATAGCGCTGTGAAAGCATCGCCAATTGCTGATTGGCATATTCAATTAAAATATCAAGGTTATATTGCTGCGCCAAATCACGGAACTTCTTGCCCGTTGCATCGCCCATTAAGCTCGAAATTTTATTCCAACGATGTTCTTCAGATTGGATCTGTTGAATCTGATCGGCAAATTGTTTTTGTTTGCTGAGGTTAGAAAAATGAACATCTAACTTACTTTTAAGTTGATCTCTAAGTTCTTGCTGTTCTGCAAGGGCTTTAAGATTTAGTGCAATGACACGCTCGATTTGTAAAATTTGTATTTCAGGCTGTGTTTTTAAATGCTGTTTCAACGTTTCTTGAATAGCCTGAATACCTGCTTGAGCATCTGAATAGGCACGTTCTGCATTTAAAACACGCTGTTTAAGCTGCTGTTCTTGTTCATATGAAATTGCACTAAGTTGCGCTAACAGCGTTTCACTAAATTCTGAATTTTGGCTCATCCATTGTTGAAGCGTATTTTCAACATGCCTCATTTGAGTGACTAATTGTGTTTGCTGGGTGAGGTATTCTTTTAAGCGACTTTGACTGGTTTCAAAGGCTTGACGTACTTGATCGAATGTTTGACGAGCCTGATTGAATCTCGTCTGTAACAGTTGTCTGTTTTGGTCAAAATCATTTAACCAATCATGTGGTTTTTCAACTTGTGTTTGGGTCATCTCAAAAATAGTTTGAATCGCAATATCACTATTTTTTTTGCCCTCAATTGTTAAATTTTCAATTAGATTTTGAGCCGTTTGAATTTTTTCCTGACTAAATTTAATTTGTTGCTGATAGTGCTCAAGCTGTTGTGAAGTTTGATTATATTGAGTATTTAACTCGTGGCGTTGCTTTAAGTAATTTTGACGTTGTTGTAGTGTGTGATAAATCTGTTCAGCCGCGCTTAAAGTCGACTGTTCCCATAATTTTTTTTCTACGTCATTCAACACAATGAGAATATGCTGAATATTGATTTCAGCTTGTTGCACACTGGATAAGTGCTGTGTGGTTTGTTGAATTGAAGTTATGAGTGCATGACTTTGTTTTTGAGCATTTTCATGTGAAATTAAGGCATCTTCAGTTTGTTTTTGCGCTTGTTGTGATTCATTGATTCTTGTCTGAATCAGTTGCGCCAAGGCTTCATGCTGATGTGAAAAATCAAAAGAAATATTTAGAATATTTAATTGTTGTTGAAGCGCATTTTTTGCCTGATCAAGTTGTATTTTTAAGGTCGCTAGCTGTTGCGCATTGGCATCCATTAACGCGGTTTGCTGAGTGGAGGTGGTTTGTAATTTTTGCCAAGCTTCGAAAGCCACTTTTTCCAATGCAAGTGCTTGTTGTTCTTGTTGCGTTTGTAGTTTCAGTAATTCATCAGAAAAAGCTTCTTTTTCTGAATAAGGATGATGGGTACTTCCACAGACTAAACACGCTTCGCCATCGACCAAATCTGCACGCAATTTTTCAATATTTTCCGTATTCAGTAAGCGCTGTTGTTGCAACATGTGTTGCAGTTTTTCACGCTCATTTTTCTGCGTTTGATAGGTAAGTTCGGCCGTTTTTAGCTGCGTATGACTTTGTTTAATTTGCTGAGCTAGTGTACGTTTCACCGTCATGAGATTGTTGTTTTCAGCATCAATATTTTGGAAGCTTTGCCATTGTTGCTGAACAACATTGAGCTGATTTAATTTTTGTAAAAGCTGGTCACGTTCGTAACGTAGTGATGAAATTTTCTGATTGAGCGCATCTTCTTGCCCAAATGTTTGCGTTAATTTTTCAAGTTGTTTTTGTTGTGTCTGTAATTGTGTATTGGCTTGTTGCACATTGCCATAATTTTTTTCAAATTGTGCATAACTTTGAATAAATCGTTGAGTCTGTGTGATATGCGCTGAAAGTGCATCATCGAGTGAGGCAAAGTGATTTGAACTTTCTAGCTGTGCCGTGTGTTGAGCAATATTGGTTTGCAGTTGCTCAAGCTGTTCCTTCATCTGTTTTTCATTGTTGATATGCGGAACAAGTTGGTTTTCAATCTCTTTAAAATCACCTTGCGCTTTGCGTAATTGATCTACCAATACAAGACGTTCAGCAATCCGGTCACGCACCAGTTTAATTTTGTCTTGATGTTGAATCTCAAATTGATGCTGTTGTTTTTGTTCTGTATCTATTTTTTCAAAGATGGTTTTTTCAGCATTGAATTGTTGTTCAATCTCTGAAAAATGCTGTTGTGCATGTGTCAATTGCGGCTGTAATTGTGCAATTTCAAGCTTGATATTTTTTTGTTGAATTACACTTGGGCGTATAGATGAAAAGCGTTCAAGTTGTTGCAGTTGTAGCTTTTCAGGCGCAAGTGCATCAAGTTGTTGTTGCTGATTTTGTAGTTGTTGCTGACGTGCTTGCACATCAGTTTCGTATTTTTGCTTTTGTTCATACCACTGTTGATTTTTTTCGAACGCTGATTTTTCTATTTCCAGCTTTTTATATTCTGTAGAAACCGTATTGAATTGATTCGTGGTTGTTATTAGATCTTCATCAGACAATATTTCAATATGTCCTAAAACATTTTCCAGCTCTTTACGCTGATTGGCAATTTGTTTAGTTTTTTCAAAGGCCAATTGACCAATTTTTCCGAAAATACTGGAATTGGTCAGATATTCCAATAGCTCGCCACGTTCATTATCACGCGCTTTTAAAAAAGCGGTCACTTCTGACTGAGCCAGTAAAACAGCACGAGTAAATTGCTCAAAACTGAGTTGAGTAATGCGTAAAATTTGGCTCTCAACCGCTTTAGTTTTATCTGCAACGACACTGCCATCCGTTAAGCATTTCAGTGAACGCTGTACGCTTTGCAATTTGCCATTTGGGTTTTCACGGGCACGTTTAATTTCCCAACGCGCTGAATAGACTTTTTGGTCTTGGGCAACAAAGCTGAGCTCGGCAAAGCCTTGACCTGTGCCACGGCGTAATACGGTTTGCGGTGAGTTGGTTGGCAACTCTGAACCATCGATATCGATCAGTTTACCATCGCTGTCTTTTAAACGTGGCACACGATTAAACAGCGCCAAACACATGGCATCTAAAATGGTTGATTTACCTGCACCAGTTTTGCCAATAATTGCTACTAAGCCTGCACTGGCTAAAGGCTCAGATTCAAAATCAATAAAATGTTCACCCGCTAAAGATGCCAAGTTTTTAATACGTATAGATAAAATTTTCATGGCAATTCCTTAAGCGTTCACATCATCTTCAAGTGATTTTTGTGCTTCATCGACCAAACTTAAAAAATCTTTCATTACGGTGTCATCAGCACCATAGCCTTGTTTTTCCCAAAGGTTTTGGAATAATTTTTCAGGCGTAGGTGGATCAAGGTTGATTGCGGCTTGTTGCTGATTATTTTGATCTGAGTTTAAATAACGGCGGCTGATGCGCACCAACCGATAACGGTTCGGCGCTAAAGCCTCTTCAAACTGCTGTCTTAAATTAGGTGCAGGCGGGGTGTCGGTATGGTATTCAATTTCGACATATTCACGCTGATCAATATCTTCAATTTCACCGTTCGCCAAAGCAGATAATTGTGCCAAAACTTCTGGAATTGTGCCTTTGATGCGATGCAATTGCACACTGCGCGGAATTGCTAAGGACCCCATTTGAAAGCGTGATTCATCTGTTTGAGTTGGATCAATACTGATCTCAAGCACTTGGTGCTTATAATTAATTTCACTAAATGACAGGGGAATCGGTGAGCCGCTATAACGGATATGGGTCTGTGCGACTTTTTGCGGTTTATGCAAATGCCCAAGTGCGACATAGTCAATTACATCATCAAATAGGGCAGTCGAAAGCGCTTCTTCATTGCCAATAATAATCGGGCGCTCTGAGTCCGACGTTTCACCGCCTTGCATGTGGGCATGTGACATTAAAATTAAGGCTTGATCTGAAGTTTTACGTGCTTTGGCTTCCGCAATTAATTGCTGATGCACATAGGTAATAGCGTTTTGGCTATTGGTGGTTTGATCATTGAATCCGGTGATCTCGGCAGCCCGTAAAAAAGGTAAGGTTAGACACCATGCCACAATATTTTTGTGTTCATCATAAATAGGCACGAGTAATCGGTCTAAATCGAGCTGACCTTCAGTATTTTTATGGACCACGCCAACAGCTTTGGCATGGTATTTTTCTAATAATGGCTCAACTTGTTCAATACGGTAACCTGAGTCATGATTGCCTGCGATCATCAGGGTTTGCATGTGCGGGGCACGCACATGCGCATCGGCTAAAAATTGATAGAGCTGTTTTTGCGCTTTGGAAGCTGGGTTGATGACATCAAAAATATCGCCAGCTATCAGCAGGGCATGCGGCTGCTTTTGTTCTATTTGTTCGAGTAACCAATGAAGAAACTGTTCGTGTTCGTAGTCACGTGAGTGGTTATAGAAGAATTGTCCTAAATGCCAATCAGAAGTATGAAAAAAACGAACAGTCATGCAAGCCCCCAAAAATCAAAAAAATTGATTGGGGTCTAAAGTATCACAGATGTTCACATTTTCGAGGGTGATTAATCATTCATACGTCAAACTAAGTCGTTCTCGACAGTTACAAGGTCATCAATCTAAGCTGTTACTGTGCATTTGAATCGACTTGTACGAGGCCAAAGGTATTGTGGTCTGGGTCTAAGAAATAGCCTTGCCAACATTGACCAGGAATCGCAAATTTTTCCATGGCAATTTGACCACCCTGCGCCAAAATTTTCTCAGCGATATGGTCGAAATCTTCAACTTCAAAACTACAGGTAAATGCATTGGTGCCGCAGTGCGTTGGTGGAGTCTGAGCAGGGCGCTCTAAGAGGCCACCATGAATGCCTTGAGTTTCAATACGGAAGTATTGAATCGGTAGCCCTTCAACTGGGATAAATGACCAACCGAAAACCGCAGAATAAAAGGCAACTTCACGCTTTGGATCGGAGCTTTGAATTTCAAAATAGCAGAGCTGGTTCATTGTTATTACTCTTTGTTTGATGGATTGCACATTTCAAATAGCAGAGATTTGAAATTAGGCTAAAAAATACCAAGAACTAGGAATATAAAATGTTGTTCTAATCCTGTATATAGATCAATTGTTGTACAGCAGGTGTATTACCTGCATTTGGGGTAGCAGGAGATGCAACATGCCAAATAATCCTTTTGATGAAGAAAAACTTGCAAATAGTATGGTGTATAAGACTTTATTAGAGTCTACATTAGCCATTCCTTGGTGTATTGATTGGGACAGTAAAACATTCAGCTATATTGGACCGCAAATTGAAAAGTTGCTCGGTTGGAAGCAAAATACTTGGCGCACCGTTCAGGACTGGGCATCACGTATGCATGAGGAAGACCGTGATTTTGTGCTGAATTATTGTGTTTCGCAGTCGATGGCTGGTATAGATCATGAGGCAGATTATCGCGCACTTAAAGAGGATGGTTCATATCTTTGGATACGTGATGTTGTGCATGTCGTGCGTAAACCAAATGGTGATGTAGATTGCCTCGTAGGATTTATGTTTGATATTTCCGAACGTAAAAAACAAGAAGAACAGTTACAAAAATTGCAACGTCAGCTCGAAGAATATTCATATAAAGATGGCTTAACCGGTATTGCCAATCGACGTTTGTTTGATGACTTTTATCAACGCGAATGGTTGAACGCGATACGCACACAAAAGCCACTGAGTTTAATTCTGATCGATTTGGATTATTTTAAACAATACAACGACTTGAATGGTCATGTGATTGGGGATACATGTCTGCGTCAAATTGCGAAAAGTTTGGAATCTTGTTGTACACGACCTCGTGATTTAGTCGCGCGTTTTGGTGGTGAGGAATTTGCTTGGATTTTACCAGAAACCAATGAGGCAGCAGCAGCAGTGATGGCCGATAGAATTATGGAGGCCGTGCGTGCTGCACGATTACCGCATAAAGCTTCAGCGGTGTCTGAACTCGTCACACTCAGCATGGGGGTAAAAACCATTATTCCATCAGATCTAGATAATCGAATGCAATTTTTGGATCAGGTCGATAAAAACCTCTATGTAGCGAAAAGACAGGGGCGTAATCGCTATTGTGCTGCATAACATGGCTTTGCTGTTGTGACTTATTTTAAAGTTGCAGCAAGTTTTTAGTCAGTCGATATTTTATCGGCTGATTTTTTTGGGTGTAGAATATAAAAATTAAATGCTGAATACATAAGGCACAAAATAAAAGACCGACGATTCGAGTGATGATGAAATCGTCGGTCAAAAAATCGATTTCAAATTTAAGTGATGGCTGCTGTTCATACTTAAATTCAAAATGAAACTTATTGCTTTTAAAAAGGTCACCGAAACATTGTGGATGCCGTCCAAATCATCGGTTGCTACAGACCTTGTACCCTATATAACGTAGCTGATTACAGATTGGTTGACATGAAAATGAAAAAAAATGCATTTTTTTTTATACTAGGTGTCAACTTCTTCTTGGGTTAGGGTCATGGTGTCTTTAACACGTTATTTTTTCTTGTTTTTTTTCATTTGTTTAATCATGACCTGTATTTGCGGTGTGATCGCAGCATTATTGCCACAGGGTGTGGGTGGTATTTTAACGGTCGTACCCTATCTGATTGCCATGATCGTGGTGTTATTTCGGTTTTTAAATAAAAATCAGAGAGCACCGACACAGGCAGAACGTAAAAAATTTACCCTAGGTTTTAGCCTGATTTTTTGGTTATATAATTTTGGTTTTGTACTTTTGGGTATCGCAATTTTTTCAAGAAAAGATCCTGAAATTTGGCAAAATTTAATGCTCTATGTTCAACATCCTCAGTTTATGAGTTTAATGGTGATCATGTTATTACTGATGGCTATCCCTTTGTATTTAATCACCTATTGGTTTTATGGTCCGCAAGCACAGCGGATGGCTTCTCAAAAGTTTGGCGCATAAAGCTTGATCATCTGGTGATCTTGTTCTATAGATAACAGTATTATTTCATATAGATAAGAACAAATTATGCATCAGCCCACAGTACTGCTGACGGGTGGCAGCGGTTTTATTGGCACACATCTCATCAAGGCACTTTTAGCTGCGGATTATAAAGTGATTGGGCTCAGTCGTAAGGCTGGGCGTATTTCTAAATCACCACATTTAACTTGGGTACAGCAGCTCGATCAAATTCCTCATGACAGAATTGATTATGTGATTAATCTTGCAGGTGAAAGTATCGGCAAAGGTCGCTGGACAGAGACGCGTAAACAGCAATTATTAGAAAGTCGGGTCAAAACCACAGAAGCGCTGTATCAATATTTACGTAAACGTAAAATTTTTCCGAAATGCATTATTTTAGGTTCGGCTGTTGGCTATTATGGTATTGATATTGAAGAACAATGGACAAAAGTGTGCGATGAAAATGCTGCACCACAAGCCATTTTTATGTCAGAGCTATGCCAAAGTTGGGAGCAAGTCACACGCCAATTTCCTGAACAAAATACCATTATCACACGACTAGGTGTGGTCTTGGCTGAAGGTGGCGGAATCTTACCGCAAATGCTGCGACCGATTCAGCTCAATTTGGTCAACAAAATAGGTTCCGGTCGGCAGCCTTTTGTGTGGATACATATACAAGATGTGATCCGAAGTATGCTGTTTTTAATGAAACAAGCAGAGAAAAAACATGCATTGCTTGAACCCACGCCAATCGATCCGCATATTTTTAATTTAGTTGCGCCTGAAAAATCGACACAGGCTCAATTTGCGCAGATTGCAGCACGTCAATTAGCGAAAAAGCCGTGGCTCAATGTGCCTGCAATTGTTTTTAAAATTTTATTGGGTGAGCAATCGCAATTAATTTTAAATGGTCAACTGGTTCAGCCAGCTGCTTTATTACAGCAAGGCTTTGAGTTTAAATTTCCGACGTTAAAAGAAGCCTTGCAGGATTTATTGGCTTAGTTGAATTTGACCTATTGACCATTATTCGACGCTTAACAATGCATCTTGAAACAGGCGAGTTGGACTATAGTTGTCTGCATTGAATGAAGGCGTTTCCCCAGTCATCAGTTCAGCCAATAACTGAGCTGAAGCAGGTCCCATACATAAACCATTTCTAAAATGCCCAAAATTTGCCCATAGATTGTCGAAATTTGGCATCTGCCCAATATACGGAATCCCTTCAGGGGAAGATGGACGCAGGCCAGCCCAAGATTTCACAATCGGAAAGTTGGCAAGCTCTGGCACCATGTCAAAGCACGATTCTTGAATATGCTGTAAGGTTGCATCTGTGGTCTGAGTATCAAAACCACATTGGCGCATACTTGAGCCGCAAACCACATGACCATCTTGGCGTGGAATCAAGTACATGACTTTATTCATGCACATGGTCGGCAACCAGTTCTGCGGGGTTTTAAAAAGAAGCATTTGTCCCTGCACAGGTTGTACGGGTATCTCAATGTCCAGTTGTTCACTCCACTCGGCTGACCAAGCGCCCGTGGCAATAACGAATTGATCTGCTGTATGTTGCGTACCATCTGCGGTGGTGATGGACTGGATACGATTATCCGAACGGTTTAATTGGTGGATCGGGCAATGTTCATAAATCTGAACTTTAGGATGCTGCTGTAAATAAGCCGTTAATGACTGCAAAAGTCGTGGATTACGGATGTTGGCTAATTGCGAAAAATAAATTCCATGTGCAAAGCGTGCTGAAATGTGAGGATTAATCTGCTCAATTTGATCGGATTGTAAATAATCAGCGTGTTGCATTGGGTCTTGGTGCAAACGGGCATAATCTAAGCCAATTTCAAAATCATCTTCATCAAAAATCAGCATGCCAGTTTCATGAATTTCAAAATCAATCCCAGTCATAGGTTTTAATTTTTCATTCCATTTTTGGTAGCTCTGCTTGCCATAACGTGCGAGCGCATTGACTTCATTGGGATATCGCCAAGGATACATCGGGGAGAGGATGCCACCACCAGCCCATGATGCGGCAGAACCTGTGCGTTGTTGGTCGAAAATCGTCACCGTACAACCGCGTTCAACGAGTTCCAATGCGCTGAGTAAACCACTAATACCCGCCCCAATAATGGCAATATTCATGTTCTTTTAACCGATGAATGTATGAGTTTGATCTTAACTTCAGCAACGCCGAAGTTTTTCTTCCAAGACTGTTTTTTAAATTTTACAGATATAAAAAAAGCCTTTCTGAACGTTACCATTTCAGGAAGGCTTTGCAGGTTATTTCATGTCTTTCAACATGAGTGCTGCATCTTCAGCAAAGTAAGTCCAGATCCCATCTGCACCTGCACGGCGGCAGCTCATAAGCGATTCGATAATCACGTTTTCAGACAGCCAACCATTTTGAATGGCACCTGCCAACATGGCGTATTCGCCACTCACTTGATAGACAAATGTTGGAACACCGAAATTATCTTTGACTTCACGGACGATATCTAAATACGGCATACCCGGTTTTACAATCACCATGTCGGCGCCTTCTTGGATATCCAGTGCGATTTCATGTAAAGCTTCAGCACGGTTACCGATGTCCATTTGATAGTTATATTTATTGCCACCTTTGAGGTTGCTTGAAGAACCTACCGCATCACGGAATGGCCCGTAAAAGCTAGACGCATATTTTGCAGAATAAGCCATGATGTTGGTATAGATATGGCCATTGGCTTCAAGCGCTTGGCGAATCGCACCGATACGACCATCCATCATGTCACTTGGTGCAACCACATCTGCACCCGCTTCGGCATGGCTGAGTGCTTGTTTAATTAAGCATTCAACGGTTTCATCATTCAGTACATAGCCGGTATCATCAATGATACCGTCTTGACCATGTGTGGTGTATGGGTCGAGCGCACCATCAGTGATGAGAACCATTTCTGGTAGTTCTTTTTTTAATAAGCGGATGGTGCTTTGGACTAAGCCATCTTCATGCCAAGCTGCTTCAGCCGTTAAACTTTTATCTTCCTGTGGTGTAACTGGGAACAAAGCTAATTTTGAAACACCCAATTCGAGTAAACGTTCTGCCTTTTTTAGTAACAAGTCAGCAGATAGACGCTGTACGTTTGGCATGCTTGGAATATCTTGAGTTTGTTTCTGGCCTGGCAACACAAATACTGGATAAATGAGATGATCAGTCGTCAGTTGAGTTTCACGCACCATGGCACGAAGCTGGTCATTTTTACGAATGCGACGCATGCGAGTGGCAGGAAAAGCTGGACGATTGAACGTATAGGTCATAACAATCTCATTGATCAGTATTAAACTTTGACTATTGTAGACGCATAATGAGGGTTTGGCGCACCCCGTATTATTTTTTTATTCAATGACAGCGATTCGAGTAGGCTATGACAGATGTAAATAAGAGTTGGACCGGTAATATTGACCTAAACTCGAAGATTGAAATCGATACTTTATTAAATAACATTGCTCAAGCATTTAACAGCTCCCCATTTTTTGTACACAATGCCATGAAAATGACGGTGATTGATGGTCAGATCGAAGCACGTGTCGACATGGCCAGTAATTTAATTGGAAATGTCGCATTCCAAATTTTACATGGTGGTGTAGCGGCAACCTTACTCGACAGTATCGGTGGTATCTCTGCAATGGCAGAATTGTATAAAAAGGCCACAGCTGAAGATCTAGCAGAAACGAGTAAAAAGGTATCTCGCTTAGCTACTGTCGATATGCGTGTAGATTATTTGGCGCCAGGACGTGGACAGTATTTCCTTGCACGAGCTGAAACCTTACGTTTAGGCCGTAAGGGTTGCACTATGCGTATGACCATGGTCAATGATGAAGGTAAAGCGATTGCAACGGCGATTGCATCGTATGCTTATTAAGCCATTTTTAAGTTAACACATTCAAAATGATGAAAAAATAAAGTCCAGTATTGGCAGCAGGGCATGATTTTATCCTGTTGCCGACGAAAAAAAGACTGACGAGTTACATTTTCTATTCTCAGGATATGATTTTTTAGCTTTAAAATGCCGGAAAATTGAAGAAGATAGACTTTCTCACGACACCATTATCTGACAGCAAAGTTGACATGCTTTGCAAAGCTCATGATGCCATGACCAAGTCTGCTAGATTTAGGACAAATCTATGACAGATACCGTTAGTAACCTGCCAGAAACCCCATCTACAAAGCAGCCCACCGATCAGGAATTAAAAGCACGCAGAAAAAAAGGCCTTGGTATAGTGGCTGTATTGATCGTGATTGCTTTGGTGATGTATTTGATTTGGTCAATATTTCTAAATCATTCCGTCAGTACCGATAATGCCTATGTCGGTGCAGAAACAGCGTCGATTACCTCGATGGTCACGGGGCAAGTGGCAGATGTTTTGGTGAGTGATACGCAGCAAGTGAAAAAAGGCGATGTGCTTGTTCGCATTGATGCGCGCGATGCTGAAATTGCCTTAGCTCAGGCACAGGCTGAATTACTTAAAGCAAAACGCCAATACAAACAAACTGCGGCGAATAGCAGCTCTTTAAACTCACAAATTTTTGTCAGTGATGATGCAATTCATAGTGCAAGCGCACAAGTCGCCAAGGCACAAGCCGATCTGAATAAAGCTCAAGATGAATTACAACGTCGTCAACAATTGGCTGCTTCAGGTGCGATTTCTAAAGAAGAATTAAGCACAGCGCAAAGTGCTGTGAATACAGCTAAAGCTAGTTTTGATGTGGCTCAAGCAGGACTTGCTCAAGCCAAATCTAGTCAAAAAGCGGCACAAAGTAATAAAGCTGCGAATGATGCATTAATTCAAGACAGCAATGAAAACTCAACCCCAGATGTTTTAGTTGCACAAGCACGTCTACAACAAGCTCAGTTGAACTTAGAACGTACACAAATCAAAGCACCCTTTGATGGTGTGGTGACACGTCGTAATATTCAAGTTGGACAACGCATTGCACCGGGAACGTCATTAATGATGGTAGTGCCAGTCTCTCAGTTATATGTCGATGCTAACTTTAAAGAAAGTCAATTGGCAGGGGTGCAAGCGGGTCAAAAAGTTGAACTGACGTCTGATCTGTATGGTGACAAAGTTAAATTTAATGGCATAGTCACTGGTTTTTCTGGTGGCACAGGTTCAGCATTTGCCTTGATTCCGGCACAAAATGCCACAGGAAACTGGATTAAAGTGGTTCAGCGTTTACCTGTGAGGATTCGTTTAGATCCAAAAGAGTTGGCAGAACACCCACTACGTGTGGGGCTGTCTATGGAAGCGACGATTGACCTGAAATCGAAGTAATTGCCTATGAATCAGCAAATGCAAATGACTGACCTGAAAGGTGGTCGTCTGATTCTCGCTGCCTTGGTCTTGGCATTGGCGAACTTTATGGTTGTGCTCGACATGACCATTGCCAATGTATCTGTGCCGCATATTACTGGTAGCCTTGCAGTATCGGCATCCCAAGGGACATGGGTCATTACCTCTTATGCTGTGGCAGAAGCGATTTGTGTGCCATTAACCGGTTGGCTCGCTGGGCGCTTTGGTTCTGTACGGGTTTTTGTGATCAGCCTGTTTGGCTTTACTGTATTTTCGATACTGTGTGGTTTATCGACCAGTTTGGAAATGTTGGTGTTTTGCCGAATTGGGCAAGGTTTGTTTGGTGGCCCGATTATGCCACTGAGCCAAACGTTGTTAATGCGTATTTTCCCTCCTGAAAAGCAATCCCAAGCCATGGGCATGTGGGCAATGACCACTGTAGTTGGCCCCATTTTAGGTCCAATTTTGGGTGGTACGATCAGTGATAATTTATCTTGGCATTGGATTTTCTTTATCAATATTCCTGTCGGGATCGGTTGTGCAATCGCAGCGATGCGCTTACTGAAAACGGCTGAAACTCCAACACAGAAATTGAAAATTGACCGCGGTGGTTTACTGCTGTTGGTGTTGTGGATCGGTGCCTTGCAATTGATGTTGGACTTGGGTCATGAACGAGATTGGTTTAATCATCCATTTATCGTGGTACTGGCACTGACGGCATTTGTCGGGTTGATCGTTTTTACGATTTGGGAGCTGACTGAGCGGCATCCTGTGGTGAATATACTGCTGTTTAAGTACCGAAGCTTTACCATTTCGGTCTTGGCTTTGGCCTTTGGTTTTGGTGCCTTTTTTGGCAGTATTGTCCTGATTCCGCAGTGGTTACAGATCAACTTGGGCTATACCGCAACGTGGGCAGGTTATCTCACGGCAACGATGGGCGTCGGTAGTCTGACCATGTCGCCAATTGTTGCGAAGCTTGCAACCAAGTACGATCAACGTGCTTTGTCGAGTTTTGGTTTAAGTATTTTGGGCGGTGTAACCCTTATGCGCGCCTTTTGGACCACGGATGCGGACTTTATGGCTTTGGCTTTACCGCAAATATTACAAGGTTTTGCCGTTCCATTTTTCTTTATTCCCTTGTCAAATATGGCCTTAGCATCTGTACTGCCACAAGACATGGCATCTGCAGCAGGTTTGATGAACTTCTTAAGAACCATGGCAGGGGCAATTGGAGCCTCGATTGCAGTAACCATTTGGGATGATCACACCAAAGTCGCACGCAGTGAAATGGTCAGTAATTTACATGTTACTGAGGTACAAAACACCTTGGTGAATCATGGAATGAGTTCAGAAGCTGCTTTGGGATATATCTCCAGTTTGGTGGATAAAGAAGCCTTAACGCTTTCAGCCAATCATGTGTTTTTAGTCTTGGCGGGTGTCTTTATATTCGCCGCACTGATCATTTGGCTCTGTCCGCGACCTAAAGCAGGTGTGGGTGGCGGTCATGCACACTAAATAACATCAAGTATAAAAAACCGCTCATTCGAGCGGTTTTATATTGCATACGGCGTTGATTGAAAAAAATCAAAGATCCGAGCGCGCCCGTTTGAGTGCAGATTGCCACTGAGCCAAATGAAATTCACGTTGATCTGCATTCATTTTTGGTTCAAAAGCACGTTCTAATTGCCATGATGCAGCAATTTCATCAAGATTTGAAAACACACCCGCTTTGAGTCCAGCCATTGCGGCAGCACCCCATGCAGTTGATTCTAAAAGTTTAGGACGCAGTACAGGCACATTTAAGATATCGGCCTGAAATTGCATCAGCATATCATTGCTACTGGCACCGCCATCGACCCGGAGTTCTTTAAGTGGACTAGACAGGTCTGACTGCATGGCGGTCAATACATCCGACACTTGAAAGGCAATGGCCTCTAAGGCGGCACGAGCTATGTGGGATTTATTTGTACCACGTGACATTCCACAGAGGAGGGCACGGGCATCACTATCCCAATGCGGAGCGCCTAGCCCAGTAAAGGCAGGAACCAAAACCACGCCATCGGTATGCTCCACTTGGCACGCGAGTTTTTCAACATCACTGCTTTTTTGAATAATCCCTAAACCGTCTCTTAGCCATTGCACAATGGCACCCGCCATAAAGACACTGCCTTCGAGTGCATAATGGGTTTGGTTTTGTGCTTTCCACGCCAATGTCGAGAGTAGTTTATTTTGACTATATTGAACTTCAGTGCCGGTATTAAACAACATGAAACAGCCTGTACCGTAGGTATTTTTGGCTGTACCGGCTTCAAAACAAGATTGACCAAATAGCGCAGATTGTTGATCACCTAAAATGCCGGTAATGGGAATGTTTGCGCCAAGTAAACCTGTAGCGGTATCTGCAATATATTCATCTGAACTGATGATTTTAGGAAGGACCGAAAGGGGAATATCAAATAATTCTAAGAGTTCTTCATCCCAAGCTTGTTGCTGCAAGTTCATTAGCATGGTTCGTGAGGCATTGCTTGCTTCAATCACATGCTCTGCACCTTGTGTCAGGTTCCACACCAACCAACTGTCAATCGTGCCGAAAGCCACATGACCTTGCTCTGCGAGTTCACGTAGACCTTGGGTGTGTTCTAATAACCAGACCAATTTCCCAGCACTAAAATAGGGGTCGATACGTAAACCGGTCTTTTTGTGAATGAGGTCATTGAGGTTTTGTTGAGTTAGTTGCCCACACCACTCGGTTGCACGGCGGTCTTGCCAGACAATTGCAGGAGCGAGCGGTTGACCTGTGCGTTTATCCCAAACCACAGTGGTTTCACGCTGATTGGTCAGGCCAATGGCTTTAATGTCTTTGGCGAGGATACGGGCAGAAGCGAGCGCTTGCTGTACGACGGCAATTTGGGTACTCCAAATTTCCTGAGCATCTTGCTCCACCCAACCCGAATGTGGGGTTTGAATATGGGTTTCCCGTTGAGCTGTAGCTTGAACTTGTCCATGTTCGTTAAAAATGATCGCACGACTTGAAGTCGTTCCTTGATCGAGTGCCAATAAATAGCTCATATATTTTTCTTTTGCGGTCTTGAAAAATAAAATATTAACGCAATTATGTAATTAAGCGCAGATCAATGTGTAATTGTTTCAAAATTGCATCGCAATTTTTTGCAGTTATGCTATGATGACGCTACTTTGGGGATGTTTCTGGCTTCGACGCTGGTGATGAAACTCATAGATGCATGTCGAGAGCGCATTTTCTCTCGTAAATCAAATTTGCATATTTTAGTCGCAAACGACGAAACTTACGCTCTAGCTGCCTAAGGGCAGCTTGTCCGCATCCCTGAATACTTGTGGTTAGGGGTCCCGACTGAAGCGAACGCACACAAGTCCGTATAAGATCAAGCCTTGGGGTCTTATACTAAATCTTAAAGGATCGCGATTTGTACCCTGTTCGTCGGGTCACAAAGAGCTAAATCAATAGACGATATCTAAGCATGTAGTATTCTCGAGCGTAGTGCTGGCGGACGCGGGTTCAACTCCCGCCATCTCCACCAAAATTCAAAAGTAAATCCGAAGATCTTCAAAGATCTTCGGCTAAAGGCTTGAATCCTAAGGGTTCAAGCCTTTTTTGTTTTAAGATCATTGCATATCATTTAAGAACATTTTGAAGTGAAGCTGTACACGTAGGGTGTACACAGCGGAAAAATTGAACTGGATGTGTACAAATCATGAAGCGGACACAAATAAAGCGTTTTCCGATCGCTGATACAGCATTGGAAAATCTAGAACCTGAGGCAAGTGAGTACCGAATTAAAGACAGCGAAAATCTTTATTTTAGGGTTGCTCCAAGTGGGAAAAAATCTTGGGTTTTTCGGTATAAAAAAGAAGATGGAAAATGGTCTTGGATTAGTTTGGGCTCTTATCCGCTAATATCAGGTGCTAAGGCAAGAAAAAAAGCTCGGGAATTACTTAATGATATTGTTGATGGTAAAAATCCAGTTTTTACTAAGAAACAATTTCAAGAAAAAGAGTTGAATGAGCGCAAAGATTTATTTAAGGCTCTCGCACAAGAATGGTTGGAAATCCGTAAAGGAAGTTGGGTCGAAGGGACTTTTGTAAGAAATAAAGGTGCTTTGGAAAAACATATTTTTCCTAAGTTTGGTCATAGGCCTTTTGATACGATTTTGGCCGTTGAATGGTTCAATCATTTAAGAAGTATCCAAGCTGAGCAAGGTATTAACGAACAGGTTAAGAGAATTTTAACAATGTGTCGGGATATTTATAATTTAGCAAAGGTTACAGGGCGCATAGAATATAATCCGCTTGAAGGTATACATAAATATCTAGAACCAGCTACTCCCAAAAGTATGCCCCATGTACGAACAGAAGACGTTCCTGAATTGCTTAGAACAATTCGTAGATATCCGACAGAAGACACTAGAATAGGCCTAATGCTTTTAAGCTATCTATTCTGCAGACCTTCTGAACTTAGAGAAGCGACCTGGAGTGAATTTAATTTAGAAAAGAAGTTATGGTCTATTCCAGCTGAGCGAATGAAAAAAAGACGTGAGCACATAGTCCCATTGTCAAAGCAAGTCTGTAAATTATTACTACGGTTGAAAGAGCTTAATCCTAAAAGTGAATATTTGTTTCCGAGTAGATTGAATCCAAGCGAACCTGCTTCAGAAACTGTATTCATAATGGCTTTACGTCGTTTGGGATATCAAGGTCGTCAAACACCGCATGGATTTAGGCATATCGCATCAACGATTCTTAATGAACATGATTATGATGAACGACATGTTGAATTTTCACTTGCACATGTAAAAGGCGGTGTTGAGGGTAAATATAATAAAGCGAAGTATTTGCCTCAACGTGTAGTGATAATGCAGGAATATGCTGATCATTTGGATAAAATTTCAGCATAAAAAACTCAATAATTTTCACAAAATGTCTAATAGGCATTATAAAGGTAAGGTTATCAACAAACCTTACCTTTTTTATGACTTTATTACCAATAATTGAAAAGTTAGAAGAACTAAAAGCAAATGATATTTATGGAGCAGAAATTGTAGATGCTATTAAGAGCTCTAATCTAAGCTTATATTTTTATTATGATGGATTTGTTGGCCTAACAGATAATCAAGTTGATTGTAAGGATTTAGATAAAAATATTTTTGAAGTTGTTAGGTATGAAGGATATCTAAAACTAGATAACAAGGCTTTTAACATAAAAAATATCTATAATATTGTTAGGAGTTTAGATTTAAAGAGTGAATTTATAGTAAACACTGCTATTAATGGTGATGAATTGGTCTGCTTGTTAAATGGGCCAAGTAATATTAATTTACCTGCAAAATTTGGAGAATTTTTTTCTAAAAAAATAAATTTAGATCTTAATTTAAAAATGAATAATTTATTTGTTGAAAGAAAATGTTTATTAAATCTTCTTGGTGGGTTGGAGAATGAAAAGGCTATAAATAATAATTTTTCTATTGAAAATGATGAAGATATTGGCGGGTTTACTAATGTGGAGGAATATCTGAGAAAATTATCTGAATTTAATAAAAGTAATTTAAATGGAGATTTTCCCAAAAAAATAATGGTTATAATTGATGCTTATTGTTCTATGTATGTTGAAAAAAAATATTATAAAACTGAGAAAAACTTAAAGCATACAGATTTATTTCAATTATGCGCTATGGATTTAGATAGAAAATATGATATCAACCAGACTTTTATAAAAGAAATTGAAAAAATAACAAATCCAAAACCCCAATATGTTGTCACTGATAAAAAATAAATACATTATAAAACAAGTGTTTACACTGAGGTGTCACCTAAATATCAAATCGGTGTGTTCACTCCTACCTTGAATGATTTGTATAAATCTTCGCAGATCTTAGAGAAGTTAGGAGTGATCTCATGAAGAAAGATAAAGTGGAGGTCAAAGTGAGTACTGGTAAAGTATTCCTTGACGAAAGACTTCGTATTAAGCAGTCAACATTATGTAAGATGCTTGATGTTACCCCACAGACCATTAGAGAGTTAAGGGAAACTGACCCCAACTTTCCAGTAGCAATAAAGCAAAATGATAAACGTCAAGCCGCAATTTATTTTGATTATAACGAAATTGTTGAATGGCATGAGAATCTAAAAAAGTCT
Source organism: Acinetobacter sp. YH12128 (assembly GCF_013418655.1). NCBI lineage: Bacteria > Pseudomonadati > Pseudomonadota > Gammaproteobacteria > Moraxellales > Moraxellaceae > Acinetobacter > Acinetobacter sp. YH12128. The sequence continues at coordinate 92,138 of NZ_VPBO01000010.1, forward strand.
CGTTAATCAATTAAATTGAGATAGTTTTTCCTGTTCTTAAAGCTCATTATATTTAGGTATAAAAAAGCAGGCAATAACAAGAAATACTATCTCAACCCGAAAATAAATTTTAATAATCTCTAAATATAACATCAGTTTAAATTCTTTTTGAATTTATGCTCTAGGCTTTGCTACGCCTAAAAAAGCCAAACTGAATTTTTAGAGCATTATTTTTGGAGTTCATAATGTCCAAAAAATATTCAAAATCAAAGCAAAAAGTCAAACATCGTAGTACGAGTCACTCGAAGATTGTGGTTGAAAAAACTCAATTGGACATACTTAAGACTGTACTTAATCAAACTGGCTCTAGTGTAACCCTGCAAAAGAAGGTCCAAGGCCAAATACTTACTTCAATTGCTAAACGAATCAGTGACGATCTTGAATGTTTTAAAACAGCATGTGCTTATTTACCGGATTCGATCAAGCAAGATCAGAAGGTTTGGGTTGAGGCTCAAACAAGTTATGTTTTTTGGTTCGAGCTTTTTGATTATTTAAAAAGTGCTTCAATTAAGAAGGAATCAAGAAATTATTTGTTTAACAGGATTTTTGAATATTTAAACCAAAAAGATAAGACGGAAATAAGGTTTTATATTAATAAGGAGGTGTTTAAAAAACGTGGATATTCTAATCATGAAAAATTATATAAGAGTGATTTTGTGAAATTTTTTAAATTGCCTAAGAATTTTAATGAATATTAAGAGTTATTTTGGAGTTAATTAAAATGGGTGAAATTTTAAATCAGGAAGATCTTGAAAATCATTGTAATGATTTTGAGAAAAAAATTTCTGGATATGGTGAAAGAATTGCGGTTTTAAATTTTGAATATGTTCAAGATTTTCATTTGAATTTTATAGATAAAGATAGTTTTGAAATTCTAATAGATCGCTGTGAGATGTTGTATTTTAATATTTGCAAATATCAGCAAAGAACTAAATATAAGCATATATTGGGGTTTTTGAGTATCTCGATACTATGCAATAATTCTAAAAAATTAAATAATGGTACTAGAATTGAGATAAATAATAAAACTTTTGAAATTTTAAATTATGTAATGTTTTTGTCTGGATTGCTTTTGAAGCTTGATGACTCAGAATTAAAAGTCCAAAGAATAAACTATACATTGTACTTATTACTTAGAGTGGTGGGTAAAAACTTTGATAAATGTGTAGATGATGTATTAACCAATCTTGTTTTCTATTTTAGAGCAATTATAGATGTTGATCCATTAAAGCTTTCGAAAAAAGAATTTAGTAATTATGCTAAACATCACAAAGACCGAACAATTGCTACTTGTCTAGTTTTCAATGCACAGAAAAATAATCAGATTGAAAAATCATTAAATCGCTATTTAGATGAATATAGGGTGGCTGTTGAAAATCTCTACTATGATGAAAAAGTACAGGTGAATAGAAAAAAAGCTCAACCCTCACTTGAGGACACAGAGGTTTCTATTTTAAGTTTTATCGATCCACCTTTGGTAGTAGACAGCTACTCTGACTATTCTGATGCTCATGCAAAGGATGACGATGAAGAAAATGAAGATGTAAAAAGTCATCAATATGATTTTAGTCAAGATGAGAATACACGCAGATTATCAACTCTTGTTGATCAGCAAGTATTGCGTAGATACCTGGATCATGTACACGAACCTACTGTGAGTAATGTTTACTATATCGACCCACCTTTTTTGAAAGTTATTTATCAGGTCTTACGTGACGAACTACAGGACAATAAAGACATAGAAGAATCTGCCATGGCGGCTTGTTTCTTGATGTCCTTATCTACAGGATTGAGTCCTGTTGTCTTTCAATATGTCGATTACCTATTTGAAATTAAGAAATTAAGACGTTCTTCTAGTAATGATTATTATTTATGGACGGTTGATGCAGATGTTAATAAAAGGTTAGATGGTGAAATTGCAAAAAAAGGGAATAGGCTGAATCAACATTCTAGTTGGGCATTCCAAATCCCTGCAATGTGGATTAATCGTATCAAAGAGGCTCAGCTAAATAACTACACAAATACTGATTTTAATCAGTATTTGAAAGAGTGTTTCTTTGGTTATTGTATTGGAAATCTATCGATTACCCATATCAGCTCACAACTCTCATTGCATTTACATCGAATTTGTAAAGATGATTTACAGAAAAGCTTTCAGATCGGTAAACAAGTTTCACATCAACCCGATCTGGCATACGGTGGTTTTTCTTATAAACAGTTAAATGATTCGTATGAGAAATACGTATGGCTTTGGTTCCAGAATAAATATGATAGTCATGCACTAGATTGTCCTCAATTTATTCAAGCTAAAAATGATGAACGTGTAGGAAGTCAGCGCGCTTGGTCATTTAATCAGGCGAAAAAATTCTTAAATTCACTGAACAAGCATGTTATTGAGATATTAAGGGATAAGAAATCAATTGAAGAACGATTTAATGCTTTCAGTGTTTGGATTTGGATTTGTTGTCTATTATCTTCAGGAGCACGCCCAGTAGTTGGCGCATCGAGTATCAAGGATAACTATGACTTCATTACAGGCATAGTTTACATTCATGACAAACAAAGCCAATCACGACCTCATGGTCGCTTTTCACCACTGACCGAATTTGTTGTTGATGAATTAAAGCTTTATGAAAAATTCATTACATCCCTTATGGATTCAGGGATATTAACTCAAAGTGAGGATAACTATTATCTTCATTATTGGAAGAAAAATGCAGGATTCATGAATATAAAAATAAGTCCTTTAACTCAGAAAGATATGGCTTCTTACCTCGCATTTAATTTCCCTGAAATTGAGCCGTTATACCCCAATTGGATTCGACATTTTGTAAGGAATACCCTTGATTTGCCAGATGCAGTCTTTAAGTCATGGTATGCGCATGATCAACAAGGTGAAATTGGATTTTCTAAATTATCATCTTTACAGCCATATGCTTATAAAACACAAATCCAGGATGCTTTGAGCAAGCTTTTTAAAAAGCTTGAATTAATATCTGTGGGGATTTCTTTGTGAATAATGAAAAATTAGAGAAATTAAATAAAGAGTTGGAGTCTATGGCTAAGAGCTTGTTTGAGAGTATTTCAAATATGCTCGTTGAAGAGGTTGTGGAGCATAATTTAAAGCTTAAGCTTAACGATAAAATTATTAATAAGATGTATAAGGCGAGAGCTCAAGTTAATAAATATTTCAAATCACAAAAATTGGATGCTAATGACTTAAAAGCTGGATGGCAATATTGGACAGATTTATGTGTACAAAATAAACAGGAGGTTGAATCAAAGATACAATGGCTAGCTGGTAATTATGAAATACCACTGATCACAATCAGTTCTTTTCCATCTAATATTAAAGATATTGAATCTACCCAAATTAAATTACAGTTTGGAAGGGAATTACGTGATTTTAAGCTAAAGCTGGATGGTTTTTGGCAGAAGCAGTTACCGCATAAGCTTAAGACAAGTAAATTCAATCCATCTACGACATTCGAACAAAAACAATTTCTGTTTCGACAGTTCTTATTAGCTCTCATATTTGACTGTGGATGTCGGACACGAGCTGATTTGATCGCAATTCTAAAATCAGTGAGGGATACATACTCGAATGATAGAGTTTCACCATTTGAGTTATCAGGTGGTCTTGTATCGGCATACGGTAAAAACATTTCAAAATTTGCTTGTTTATATAGCTATCCTCTAGAAAATTCGTCTTATGCGAATTTAATCTACGATGAAAAATCATATCAAGTTAAACAAATATATCTGACTCCAATAAGTTTATTGATGTTAATTCGACTGATAAATGAAATTGAAATAGAAACGCAACCAGAAAAAAGACAAGTAGATCAAGAATTATTGCAACTGATTGATTCTATAATTAATTTAAAGGGAGAAATTTTAGATGAAAAAATCTTATCGGGCTTACAAGATGTAGATCAAGAACATGCTGTTATTAAGATTTTTTCAAAGAATAGATATAAGATTTTTGATCATTTAGATTACGTACAGTATTTTGGAGCGAAAAATACATTAGATGGTTTTCTTATTGCTTTATCTAAGGGAGTTTTTAATTACTCGGCGCTTTCTTATTCATCCTTAAAAGCAATGGAAGGAATTGATAAACATGACAGTACTCAGACGTCTAAAAAAAAGAGCATCAATCAAGCTGTTGTAGATAATTTTTACTATACGGAATTGAAGAAGGCTAAGTTGGAGCAGATTCGAAATTTGAATACAGATTATCACTGTGCCGCAGATATTAAAAAGAGCTTAGTGAGAACCTTAGGGGGTAGTAACCTAAGTGTGAGTGAAGTTATAGCTGAATTTTCAAAGGATCTTAGCTTACTTCAAAACAGTTATTCTTCCCGGCAATATAGTTCATCAAAAGATATTGCTCTTGTTAGTGTTCAGATTGTTGTGATTACTTGGTATTTGGAATGCCTGAAAAATATAAAATCGATTGACTCTGGTAAAAATAAAAAAGGTATTAAACTTAGTTCTTTAGATACTTATAAATCATCATTTATTGACGAACTTTTTTTATATGTTGTGAGCAATGATTTAGACCTGCAAGCCATAGATGAAGAAGAGTTTGAAGATATCTACACTCATATTTTGGCTGTCAAATCCATTGGGGACCGTAGCAAGAAAAACAGAAAACATTCACAAAATGGAAGGGAGATTAAACATAATAGTTATGGGCATGCGGTAAGTAATCTAAAAAAATTTCACAATAGTTTAATACGTAATTTTGATGCGCCTCGCGTTAATTATTTAGATCAACTGCAATCAACTGATTTGCAAGTGTGTAGAACGTCCTATGTTACTCCAGTAATGTTTAATCAATTTAAAAATTTAATTGCTGTCCAAACTCAGTTGACTAAAGACCAGAAGAACATACTTAAAGTCATTTGTATACTTGCGTATAGAACAGGGCTAAGACTCAATGAAATTTTGGGATTAAAGCTAAGTGATTTGGCGATGTTGAATCTACGCTACAAAAATATTGGTTATGATCCCCATTACTATTTTATCAATAAAAAATATGAAATTTGCAAAATTTTTATCCACAATAATTATACTCGGCAACTTAAAACCAGTAATGCAAAACGAGGGATGTGTCTGGATCAATTACTGACTAGAGATGAATTAATGTCGGTTATTCATTTGATTAACAAAAAAATGAATGTGCCCATTCATCAAAAGACATTAGGTGCCAAAGATGGTTTAATTTTCTCCGAAGAGGGGGGAGTTATTTCTCCTCGATCTGTGAGTCATCTGATCAAGGAGATATTTGATCAGTTATTTTCGAACCAAGCACACGATTATTCATTTCATAGCTTTAGGCACACTGCTGCGACCAATCTAGCTTTAGTTTTGAAAGGAACAGATTCACTGATCAAATCTTGGACTGATTATTCACCAGAGCAAGTTCGCAAAATTAAAACTTATCTACTTTCGAGCTTAGATAATACTGGTGTTCGTACTGATGTATGGAGGAAACTGGCTCATCTTATAGGACATTCTTCTATTGAAATGACAGTAAATCATTATTTGCATTTTGGACCATTATTGGTGGTTGATGCGCTATGTATAGAAGAGAGTAAAGTATCTGCAAAAATAGTCAGAGCCTTATTGCCCGTTAAATTATTTAATAAACAGTTCAATACATCGCAAGTGACAGAAAAAATTACTCTAAAAAGTATTGTAGAAAAATTGAATTCAAGCTCGAGAATAATTCAAGAAATGATATTTCCAGATCGTTTTATTACTTATGTCGCAGAGCAAGAGGTGATCGAAGAAGATCAAGACATGATGGTAAGACGTCAGCTTATGGCAAGCTTCAATCATATTTTGAACGCTCTATCAGGTAGAGAGGTGGATACTTTAATCAGTACAATAGGGAGTGATGTAGCTGTAAAACTCTATGCAAATCGTCACTTTCAACATGATGAAAACTGTAGTCCAAATAACACTTTGGACAAGCTCTTAAAGTATATTGATAAAAATCGAACAGGTAATTTACTAGTTGAAAATAATTATAAAATTTTCAATATATTAATGAGAAATCATTTCATCCTTGACTATTTTGAGTACCGTGTACATCTTATAGATGCACGTATGGAAGTGTATATTCAAAGCAAACAAGAGCATCAGGATTTTGGTAAATTCTGTCGCGAGTTAAAGGTCATTTATAAGCAAGTTTTTCATGAAAAAATAAAAATATCTAAACTTTCATGGAAGGAGATTGAAACTGAGTTGAAATTGGCTAAAAAGAAAAAAGAGATAAGTCTGAAAATTAGTAATAACAATTTTAAAGATAATACCTGCCAGAAAATTTTGAGTGATTTATTTTTAGCAGTCGTCTATCGGAGATGGAAGATAAATCAAACTAAGACTTAATTGCAGCGTTAAATAATTTAACGATTATGGAAATTGGATGCCTAGTTAAAAAAATGGAGGAATGCTCAATGAAATGTTTCTATATAGATGCTGATCGTTGTATCCGAGAAGCCTCAAAAGGACATGTTGTACATCTAAAAGATAATTTATATCTTATCAGTACTGAAACAGCTTCACAGCAAAAACTTATACCTGAGAATATTTGTAGTACAGCGCCATTTGGATTATTGGATATGCAGAACCTGAACCTATTCAAAATGCAGAAACAATAAATTTTCTTTTTTTTTTGGAATAATTTTTTTGCTAAATTTTCTGATAATGCTCATGAGTATAAAGATTTTAACCTAAGAGATGAGTGACGGTTTTTGTGTTGAGCTATAAGCTGTAAGTATTTATTGTTTTTTTTTGAATTAATCACAATAATTTCATCTAAATTTCGGTTGAAAAGTTAAGTTTAAGGACGTTTTGTGAGCAGAGGTATCAAGAAGCAACTCAGTTTCTTTTTAATCGTAATTTGCGGCGTTGGTATCTATAACTATATAGCTACTCGTCAAAAGCAAAATAATGAAGTGAATGTTGATGTCCAGCAACGTGAGTGGGACTTTATGGAAAAAAGAGCTGAATATATACATAAACATGGCGATACAAGTACCGCAGATCAAGAAATACAAAAAGAACTGGCTTTAAGACGAGGGCATTCTTTAATTGATAGTTCGTCTTCGATTAAGAATGCTCAAGACACTAAGCAATCGGTAGAGTGAGGTATATATTATGTTAGATCATTTTTTTTCTAATGATAGTGCAAAAATAGCCACTGAATCCTCAAAAAAAGATCAGCAAGATGAAATAAGAAGGGATGAACATATTATGAAGATACTAAAAGCAGCAAATAAACTTCCCATGAAGAAAGTGAGAACTGAGAAAGATATCAATGAGTTTTTTGAGGATTGAGTTTTTAAAACTGAACCGTACCGGGTTTGTCGGAGCCTTTTTATTTAAGTTAGGCTACCTGACCTAACGGATTAATTTTATCATAGTACATTGCTTCAAAATCAAAAGGTGACACATAACCAATTGCACTATGTACACGCTCTTTATTGAACCAATCTACCCATTTTAATGTCGCAAGTTGTACATCTGCTAAACCTTGCCAATCTGCTTTTAAATATTCAATCACCTCTGTTTTGTATAAGCCATTCACCGTTTCAGCCAGAGCATTATCGTATGAATCACCAGTTTTACCGACTGATGCTCGTAAATTTTGCAGGACTGGTTTAAAAAATAATCAAGATACTTTCTTTCCTGAAGTTCCTATCATTTTTAAAGTGGATGGAAGTGTCAGCCATTATCATATTCATCTACTTTTAAGTCCTTATGGATATTCGACTTATAGAGGTAACTAAAACTTAAAAGGGCTGGTCTAACTAGCCCTTTTATTTGTGCTGAGTCCGTAAAACTAGAGAAAAATCACAAAAAATTCATGATCGTATTGTTATGCTTTTAGTCATATTAAAGTTAAATCAAGTTATGTAAATGAGTTTATAAGGCTTATTGAAGTTTCATGGTGATTAAAAATGAGAATGGCATGAATCAATTTTCTGAAGAAGACTTATCCAGAATTATCGAAATGGCTTGGGAAGATCGAACCCCATTTGAAGCCATTCAACGTGAATTCGGTTTGAATGAAGCGGCGGTAATCCGCTTGATGCGGCAAAATATGAAATCCAGTAGCTTTAAAATGTGGCGTGAACGCGTGACCGGTCGAAAAACCAAGCATCTGCAGCTGCGTTCACCCGATGTAATACGGGCCTATTGTTCACGGCAATACAAGCGTTTCTAAACGTTTTATTTTGACCGCTGTCTGGACTCACTTTTACATCGTTCAGAACAGTATCGTACTTCCTCCCAGCAGCGGTGCCATTTCTTGCGCCAAGTAAAAGGGCGCAAACAGTGTATACAGATTTTTTCAGGGAGATGCTGTTTTTTCATCGTTTATAACTCATTGATCTGGCTAAGAAGTTGCTGGGCATGGCTGATAATCTGATGCCGATCTTTAAGTTTATCCAGTTGTCGATAGATCATGCCCATACGTGGATGAGTACGAAATTTCGCCTCATTCCGGATCATGAAATACCAGTACAGGCTATTGAACGGACAGCTATCTAGCTCGGTGCGAGTTTTGACATTGTAGCTACAGTGCTTACAGTAATCGGACATCTTATGGATGTAATTGCCTGAGGACGCATAGGGTTTGCTGGCCATCAAGCCGCTGTCGGCATGCATCACCATACCCAGCGTGTTCGGTAGTTCTACCCATTCATAGGCATCGGCATAGACTGCCAGATACCACTCGCTGATCTGCTGCGGGTCTACACCAGTTAATAAGGCAAAATTTCCAGTCACCATCAAACGCTGGATATGATGCGCATAGGCATGCTGAAAAGTATTACGGAAACACTCAGCCATACAGTTCATCCGAGTGCGGCCAGTCCAGTAAAATTGTGGCAATGGTGCTGAGTGCTGCAGTGCATTGCGGCTGGCATATTCTGGCATGTACAGCCAGTAAATTCCGCGAACATATTCGCGCCAGCCGAGAATCTGTCGGATAAAACCTTCCACTGCATTCAGTGGTGCATGACCGGCATGGTATGCAGCTTCTGCCGCATCACAGACTTCTTTAGGTAGTAGCAGACCACAGTTCAGATAAGGTGAGAGCAGGCTGTGAAACAGAATGTCTGAGTCTTGAACCATGGCATCTTGATAATCGCCAAAATGTGGCAAACTGTGGGTAATGAAATGCTCCAGTGCAAGAAGAGCATTGCTACGTGTGGTGCCCCAGCGGAAGTTGTCAAGGCTGCCAGAGTGGCGGGAAAATTCACGTTCAACCAATTCAAGCACATCCAGATCAATCTGATCGTGTTCAAAGTGAAGTGGTGCAGGCAAAGGGGGATTGCCAGCCCAGGCCTTACGATTGGCGCTGTCATAGTTCCACTGTTCTCCAAACGGCTGCTGTCCTTGCATCAAGTAACCGGTCTGCTTGCGCATTTCCCGGTAAAAATATTCCATACGCAGTGTCTGGTAGCGACTGGCCCAGTGCCGAAACTGCTCCGGACTACAGAAAAAACGTTCATCATTGAGGCATTGTACTGGCAATTGCAGCTGCTGGCTCCAATCCTGTTCAATCTGGTGCTGTAAACGATATTCCCCGCAGTGCGTAATGACCAGTTCTGTGACTGGTAAGAGTTGCTGCTGTGACTCTACGAAATCCAGCAGGCTACGAATCGGACTATCAGATTTAAAAGCATGGTAACGTACACGCCAGCCTTCTGCTTTGAGTTCTTTGGCAAAATGACGCATGGCGCTAAAAATCAGGGCAATTTTCTGCGGATGATGGGCGACATAAGTGGCTTCCTCAACAACTTCGGCCATCAGGATCACATCCCTGCTACGATCTAGCGCTTTGAGCGTAGCAAGCTGATGATGAAGCTGGTCACCCAGAATTAAACCGAAACGCATAGCCATTCCAGACCCTATGAAAGATAGCGCAGTGTAAGTCAAGACAGTTCAATTTTTTGTGAAAATAAAGATCATCCTGCGTGTTGAATCAATCCAACTCGACCAGATGACATCGCACAGAAATCATGAGTACTGCTATAACAAAATATTCATCCCTTCAATGCTAAAGCCAGTTGATGAAACTCGCTTTACATGATTTCTTAATACATGAGTAGTGTGAAAATTATGTGATTTTAATCAAAAAGATACAAATTATTATGGTTGTAATTCAAGTAGCTCACGCCTAGTATCTGGCTTGAAGTTACTCCATGTGAACTTCCTTAGTTTTGTCCCATACACCCCTCTGTATGGGATTTTTTTAATCAAGGAATTGTCATGAGCATGCATTCAAAAGCGTATATTTTTAGACAGCAGCAATTACTGGTGGATGAGCATTTTCAGTTGCCGCAGGTAGAAAAACTGCAGCACGACCTGAACCTGTCGGAAAATGGCGAGATCATTGCCCGTGATCTGAAAGAAGATGAACTGGTGCCGGAAGGTTATCAGCTGGTGCCGATCAGACAATTGGTGCAAGTCTGGAGCAGACCACAGTTTGAACAGGCCAGCCGTGCGGTACAGTTACTGGAATGGCGCCGTAATCATCGCTTTTGCAGTAAATGCGGACACGCCACCCAGCAGCATGCCACCCAGTATGCCATGGTCTGTCCATCCTGTAGCTATAACCAATATCCGCGGGTGAATCCCTGTGTCATTACTATCATTACCCGAGGTACAGATGAAATTCTGCTGGCAAAAAATGCCCGCAATAAAACCCAGATGTACAGCCTGATTGCAGGCTTTGTTGAAGTTGGAGAAACCCTAGAAGAGGCAGTGCGCCGTGAAACGCTGGAAGAAGTGGGGCTGCAAATCAAAAATATTCAATATCTAGCCAGTCAGCCGTGGCCGTTTCCTAGCAATCTGATGATGGCCTTCAAGGCAGAATATCACGGAGGGGAAATTCAGATTCAAGAAAATGAACTCAGCGATGCGCAATTTTTCAAATTTGATCAGTTACCCGAGATTCCGTTCAAGGGCAGTATCGCCTATGCCATGATTCAGCATGTGATGCATGGAACACCTGTTGCAGATGACAGCAAAGAATGGCTTTGAAAAAGTAATTCTGTTTGGGTCTCTCAAATAAGCTGCAATAACGCCCTAGGTAGTGAATATTCAGGTGGCATTTCCTGATCTGGAAAAACTGAATCGTATCATTTGATCTTCACGCTTTGTTCACATCTAACTGGGTTATCTTAATCCTGAGACCCAACAAGGCTAAAAAATGAAGATGCGATTTAAGTCTGCTTTTGCAGCGATAGCACTGTCTATCATCAGCTTAAGTACAACGACTCAAGCAGAAACTGCTGCGCCTCAGGCAGTTGATCGGGTAGATATCCAGAAGTATGCGGGTAAATGGTATGAAATTGCGCATTTACCGATGTATTTTCAGCGTAAATGTATAGCCAATATCACGGCACAATATAGTGTCAATGCCGATCAAACTATCGGGGTATTGAATAGCTGCCGAATTGCCAATGGCGAAATAATTAGCTCTGAAGGTGTTGCGTATTCGCAAAATCAGGGGAACAGCAAACTGAAGGTCAGCTTTTTGCCTACAGGTTTAAGATGGATACCATTTAGCAAAGGTGATTACTGGGTATTACGCGTAGATCCGGAATATAAAGTAGCACTGGTAGGTGGACCGAGTAATAAATATCTGTGGATTTTATCGCGCGAACCGCAACTGGATGAGGCCACCTATCAGTCCTATCTGGAGACTGCAAAACATTATGGTTATGACGTGACAAAACTGATCAAATTGCCGCATTAATCTGTTACCCTTTTGCCGAACTGCCTAGTCTCTCTACAGTTCGGCTTTTTTATTTTCACTTCACATAAAATTCATATCTGACTGATTAAACTCATCAAATAGAATAAAGACAGTCGCTTAAAATTTAGGATGAGTCCATGTTGAAAAGTCTGATGCGATGGATAGACAGCTGGTCTACAACCACACAGTCCGAAACGCTGAATGCTGAAAATAGCAAGATTCAGTGGTTGAGAATTTTGCCCTTTATTCTGTTGCATCTGGCCTGTTTCGCTGTGTTCTGGGTGGGTGTGTCATGGTTTGCGATTGGCTTTATGCTCGCGTTCTACCTGATCCGGATGTTTTCCATCACCGCTTTTTTTCATCGCTATCTGTCGCATAAAACTTTTCAGACCTCGCGTCCGGTGCAGTTCATGTTTGTATTACTGGGTACTATGAGTGCACAGCGTGGCCCGCTATGGTGGGCGTCACATCACCGTTATCACCACCGCTATACCGATACCTTGCAAGACCCACATTCCTCGACGCATGGTTTTTGGTACAGCCACGTCGGCTGGTTTTTAAATGAATATAATTTTGCCACACGTAAAGAAGTCATTAAGGACTGGCTGAAATATCCGGAACTGATCTGGCTGGATCGCTTCAGTTTAATTGTGGTACTGCTGACCGCGGGAGGAATTTATGCATTAGGGGAATGGCTGGCCATTACCTGGCCACAACTCGGTACGTCCGGCCTGCAATTGCTGGTCTGGGGCTTTGTCATCTCTACCGTGTTACTGATCCATGCCACCTTGTGTATCAATTCACTGGCGCATCATTACGGCAGCCGGGATTTTGACACTGAAGATCACAGCCGCAACAACTTATTCCTGTCCATCATTACCTTGGGCGAAGGCTGGCATAACAACCATCATTATTATTCTGGCAGTACCCGGCAAGGCTTTTACTGGTGGCAGATTGATGTGACCTATTACCTGCTGAAACTCATGGCCTTGCTCGGGCTGGTCTGGGGACTCAAGCCAATTCCAGCACGGGTCTATGAAGCCAGTAAAATTAGCCAAGCTCGAAAACAGAAAAAAGCCGCTACGGCAGGCACTCACAAAATTCAATCGAAGGAATCACCATGAAAATTGCGATTATTGGTTCAGGTATTTCCGGTTTGTATGCCGCCTGGAAACTCAGCAAAGTGCATGAGGTCACGCTGTTTGAAAAAAATAATTACTTTGGCGGCCATACCGATACTCATCAGCTCAATATAGATGGCGAACAGATTGCAGTGGACAGTGGCTTTATTGTGTTTAACGAGCATAACTATCCGCTGTTTTGCGCGATGCTAAAAGAACTCGGGATCCAATCGCAAAGCAGTGACATGGGCTTTTCTGTGAATAATCAGGTCAGCGGCTTACAGTACAATCCTTCAAAAAAATTCTCCCTGCTTTTCCGCCCACAAAATTTTCTGAATGCTGATTTTCGCGCGATGTTGTCGGATCTGTTCCGTTTCTATACGGCCAATAAAGATCTGGATGTCGAGCAGGTTGATGCACAACTCAGTATTGATGAGTATCTGAATCAGCATGGCTATTCCGATGCCTTCCGTCAGGAACATCTTTATCCGATGTGTGGGGCGCTGTGGTCCTGTCCGGTGGAACAAGCCGGACAGATTCCTTATAAGTTTGTGGTGAGCTTTTTTCAGCATCATCGCATGTTACAACTGAAAGACCGACCGTTATGGCTTACGGTCAAGGGTGGATCGGCTTGCTACGTTGGTGCGATTCAGTCCCAGGCCAATATTAGCTTCCGCAAAACGGGTGTTCTCCATGTATCCCGTAGTGCCAATGATGTGCTGGTTGAAACGACACAGGGCAGCGAACGTTTTGACTGGGTTGTATTTGCCAGCCATGCTGACGACAGCCTGAAGTTACTGAAAGACCCGTCCGTGCAGGAGTTGGACGTACTGAGCAAGTTCCGCTATCAGGATAACCGCATGGTGGTGCATTCTGATACCCGCATCATGCCAAAATCCAGACGCCAATGGGCCAGCTGGCATGTGCATGTGACCCCGAGTCAGGCCACCGAACAGACTCCATTCCAGCACAGTGGTATGCACTATGGTTTCAGTTACTGGATGAACCAGCTGCAAAACCTGCAATGCAAAACCCAGGTCTTTGCCACCCTGAATCCTAATTTTGCCTTGGATCCTAAAAAAGTCTGGGTAGAACGGCATTACCGTCATCCGGTATTTGATGTGCCAGCCATTGAAGCTCAACAACGCTGGAGCGAAGTCAATGCTCAGAACCGCACCTCATACTGTGGCGCTTACTGGGGCTGGGGCTTTCATGAGGATGGGGCACGTAGCGCTGCATGGGTGGTTGATCAACTATTGAAGCAGACCGAGCAGGCAGCTTAGGAGAACATGATGCAGATGTATCCACTGGCGATTGCCTCTGCCGAAATCCGGCATCGCCGTTTCTTGCCCAAAGCACATGCTTTTGAGACCCAGCTGACCTATCTATGGTTTGATCCGGATCAACTCTCAAGCTTTACCCAAAAATCATGGCTATGGTCTTCCAGTCGCTGGAATTTCTTGACCCTGGAAGAGCGGGATTTTCTGACCATGGAATGTGGCTCGATTCGGCAGAAGGTCGCACGTCTGCTGATCAAGCGGGAAAACTATCTGTTACCACATGCGGCTTCCATCCGTGTACTGGCTTTGCCACGCACCCTCGGCTTTCGCTTTAATTCTGTGGTGTTTTATCTGGTCTTTGATGCCACCGACCAACTGATCTTTGTACTGAGTGAAATTACCAATACCCCTTGGAATGAACGTCAGGTCTATATCCACGACTGCCGGCACAATGCAACTGAATATGCGCCGTACCAGAGTCACCAGTTTGACTTCAAGAAGGCCTTTCATGTGTCGCCATTCATGCCGATGGCACTGGATTACCGCTGGCGCTTCAGCTTCTCCGATCAAAACAATGTGATTCATATGCAGTTGTTTCAGCAGGGGATATTGCAATTTGATGCCACCATGCAATTTTCACTGGAAGCCATCACAGTTCCTTCACAGCAGCACCGTTATGCTGTGTTGAAAGTTCTTGAACCCTTCAGGATGGTCAGCGGAATTTATCTAAATGCCTGGCGTTTATGGAAAAAGAAAATTCCGTTTTACCGGCATCCTAAAAAAGAAAAAGGAAACACATTGCGATGAAAACACTATTCATGGGAGAACAAAGCACACTGCCGGTGGTATTACGGCATTTGCTGAAATTACGGCATGGTCAGCTGATTTTTAAAGGCATCTGGAATGGGGCAGTCGGCGAAAACAGCGATCTGCAGGCCGTGATTCAGGTGCATGATACCCGTCTGATGGAACTGTTGTTCCGTAATGGTGTGCTCGGTGCGGCAGAAGGTTTTATCCGCGGTTACTGGAGCAGTGAAGATCTGGTGGATGTGATCCGCATTTTGGCACGTAACCGCGATGTACTGGACCGGATGAATCAGAATACAGTGGCCAAGGCCAGCCAGTTGCTGCTAAAGGCCTGGTACAAATCGCGCAAGAATTCGATTGATGGCAGCCGCAAAAATATTGCCGAGCATTATGACCTGAGTAATGAATTTTTCAAGCTGTTCCTCGATAGCAGCATGATGTATTCCAGTGCGGTGTTTAAAGAGCCGGGTATGAGTCTGGAACAGGCTTCGGATTATAAAAAAGAGCTGATCTGCCAGAAACTCAAGCTGAAACCGATGGATCATTTAGTCGAAATTGGCAGTGGCTGGGGCGGTTTTGCCATTTATGCCGCGCAGCAGTATGGCTGTAAAGTCACCACTATCACCATTTCCAAGGCACAGTATGATGAAGCAGTGGCCCGGGTCGCTGCAGCCGGACTATCACATCGCGTCACTGTCCAGTTGAAAGATTACCGACTACTGGAAGGCAAATACGACAAGCTGGTGTCGATTGAAATGATCGAGGCCGTAGGTGAACAGTATTTGCCGACCTATTTCCGCAAATGCCGTGAGCTGCTGAAACCGAACGGTCTGGCCCTGATTCAGGCCATCACCATTGAAGATGCACGCTATGCCAAAGCCCTGAATACCGTGGACTACATCAAGCGCTATATTTTCCCGGGCAGTTTTATTCCGTGTATCAGCGTCATGACCCAGGCCGCGTCCGAACAAAAACTGCGTCTCAAGCATCTGGAAGATATCGGTCTGAGCTATGCCCAAACCTTAAACTGCTGGCGTCAGCGTTTTCTGGGGCAGCGTGATCAGGTACGGGCGCTTGGCTTTGATGAGCGCTTTATCCGCATGTGGGATTTTTATTTGTGTTATTGCGAAGGTGGCTTCCGCGAAGGCGTAATCAGTGATGTGCATCTGCTGTTCGAAGCGAGTGCTTATTAAGCTGAGATAAAACAGGAGGGCTGACATGCTGCTGAATTTACTGGTTCTGAATGTCTTTATCATGTTCTGTAGCTGGCTGCTGGTGACCTATAACCAGCGTGCCGGACTGGTCGATGTGGCCTGGAGCTTTAGTATTGCACTTAACGTCATTATCGCGGCCTGGGTCATGGAAACTGCACCGCTGCTAGTTCGGGTATTTCTGGGCGTGTTTAGCGGCATCTGGTTTTTACGCCTGACCTGGCATCTACTGCGCCGTTATGCAAATGAAACTGCAGAAGATACCCGTTATGCCAATATGCGCCGGGCCATGGGCGATTATCAGCATCTCGGTTTTCTGGCCTTTTTTATGTTTCAGGCCGGTCTGGTGGTGCTGTTTTCCTATCCGATGCTGGAGTTGCTCAATATTCCGGCCCAGCAGTGGAATAACTGGACACAGGCTACGGTATTCATGGCAGGTATGATCATGCTGCTGGCGCTGATTGGTGAGAGCACCGCTGACCAGCAACTCTACCGTTTCAAACTAAATCCACAAAACCAGGGCAAAACCCTAGACCAAGGATTATGGAAATATTCACGTCATCCGAATTATTTTTTTGAATGGCTGCACTGGTTTGCCTATCCAATCCTTGGCCTGGCAGCAGGTGTATATGGATTATGGCTGTACCCGCTGCTGATGTGGTTATTTCTGTACTACATCACCGGGATTCCCTTTAGTGAACAACAGGCGCTGGCACATCGCGGCGACAACTATAAAGACTATCAACGACGAACTTCAATGTTTATTCCGTGGCCACCCAAAGCGTAGGTAAATACATGGACTTTATGATTCAACAATCTTTAAAACTGATCGAAAGCGGCAAAGTGCCTGACCCGTTGATTCGGGCCGGTATTCGTACTTTAAGCAAAAAACGCCTGGCACAGGAAGGACGCTTCGACCCGGCACTCGCAGCCCAGCGCTATATGTATGTGCTGCATATGCTGAAAAACAGCGAGATTGCCATCGAGACTGACAAAGCCAATGAACAGCACTATGAACTACCGACCGCATTTTTCCAGGCAGTGTTGGGCAAGCGTCTGAAATACAGCGCCAGCCTGTTTGAACAGGCTGATACCACACTGGATCAGGCTGAAGAAGCGGCACTGGCCAGCTATTGCCAGCGTGCACAGTTGCAGGATGGACAGGATATTCTGGAAATAGGCTGTGGCTGGGGCTCTTTCAGTCTGTATATGGCCGAGCATTATCCCAAAGCCCGCATTACCGTGGTGTCGAATTCCTCAACCCAGCGCCACTATATCCAGGAACAGGCCCGCCTGAAAAAACTGGAAAACCTGACGGTGATCACCTGCGATGTCAATGTACTGCAATTGGAACCAGCTACTTTCGACCGTGTGGTTTCGGTGGAAATGTTTGAGCATGTCCGCAACTACCAGAAACTGTTTGAAAATATCAGCAGCTGGTTGAAAGCGGATGGCCTGTTGTGGTGCCATATTTTCTGTCACCGTTTCCTGCATTATCCGTTTGAAGTCAAAAATGAATTTGACTGGATGTCGAAATATTTCTTTAGTGGCGGTCTGATGCCGGCAGCTTCAACCTTCCTACATTTTCAGCAGCATTTGCAGCTGGAACAGCACTGGCAATGGGCTGGCACCCAATATGAACGCACCGCAAATGCCTGGCTGGAGAATATGGACCAAAAGCAGACTGAGTTACAGCCCCTATTTGAACAGACCTATGGCGCAGATGCTGCCATCTGGTGGCAACGCTGGCGGATTTTCTTTATGGCCTGTGCCGAACTTTTTGGTTATGACCATGGACGCGAGTGGGTGATCGGCCACTTTCTGTTTAAAAAGAAAGTCGTATAATTGAACGGCGAATCGGATGGGACAGTGGGGAATGCATCAATGTTAAAGCTGTTTAAGGACAAGCGCGATCATCCTCTAGGTGAGGTGTTTAACCGCTACTACTGGCTGCAAATCGGATTCATTGCCCTGTCCGTAGTGATTGGCATTGGCTGCAGTGCCTGGGTAATCAAGGGTTCCTTGCTCAGAACAGCGCTGGAACAGGAAATGTCGCATTACTGGCAGCGGCTGGAACGCAATCCGGCGGCTGAACTGCCGGATACCAAAAACCTGTATGGTTACCGCTGGAACGATGTGCCGCCGGTCCAATTTCAGCACATGCAGCTTGAGCAAGGCGTGAACCGGCATTTTGTCGATGGCAAGGAACGCATGACTGTGTATGGCGAAAAACATGGGCAGCATGTGCTGCTGGTGTTTGGCGAAAGCAACGTCAACAAGCTGGTCTGGCTGTTTGGTCTGGCACCGCTGATGGTCAGCCTATTTGTACTGTATAGCGTGCTGTGGTGGTGGAATCGCCGCGCCCGGCGCTATTTTTCCCCGATTACCCGTTTGGCGAATGCGCTGGAGCATATTGACTGGGAACACCAGAAAAATCAGGTTTCACCGTTTCAGGACATCCGTACCGACTCCAATCTGGAAGCGGAATACCTGAAGCAGGCATTAGAAAAATACCATCAGGTGCTCAGCGAGTTTATTCAGCGTGAACGCGAGTTTACTGGGGATGTCAGCCATGAACTGCGCACTCCACTGACCATTTTAAAAGGCAATGTGCAGTTATGTCAGGCCCGTTATGGTGACAACAAATCGTTTACCCGCCTGCATAACACCATTGAAGACATGCAGCTGCTGGTCGACACTCTGCTGGCTATCGCCCGCAATACCACCAATACTTTAACCGCGGAACCGACCATGCTTTCAGAATGTTTGGAAAATCTGGTGCAGGATCTGGAAAGTGTCAGCCACACCAAAGGCATGCAGATTGATCTGCAAAAAGACCTCGATGAACAGCTACGTAAACTGTATCCGTCAATGACCAAAATGGTGTTTGGCAATATTCTGCGTAATGCGCTGAACTATTCACAAGGCACAGAAATTGATGTGATTCTGCAAAAAAATAAAGTACTGATTGCTGACAATGGAGTCGGTATTCCTTTGCCAAATAATGCCAAAGTCCAGGAGCTATCTGGACAGCAGCTGCAACTGGAAATCAAAGGGCACGGGATTGGCCTGCAACTGGTACAGAAGTTGTGCAAGCAGCTGGGCTGGCGGGTCGAGCTGTTTGACCGGCAGTATTATCTCAGCACCCATCAGGATGTTGATCTGGAGATGACGACCGGCTTAATCGTGGTAGTGTATTTAAACTAGATCTCTGTCTGCCTAAAAAGATTAGGTTTCTAAAGCAATCTTTAAACCGACACCAGATATGGTATGAATCAGTTTTTGCTCAAAAGGCTTGTCGACCATTTTACGCAGATTGTAGATGTGACTACGCAGGGCATCACTTTCCGGCTCTTCATCACCCCAGAGTTCCATCATGATTTCCTGTTTGGTCAGGACTTTAGGCGAATGACGCATCAACAATTTTAACAATTTAAACTGAATCGGAGGCAGTTCAATGCTCTGCCCAGCCCGGGTCAGCTGCTGTCTTGCCGGGTCCAAAATCAGGTCGTGAATTTGCAGACGGCTACTGGACACTTCACCCAGCGAACGCTTGATCAGAGCTTTGACCCGCACCACTAGCTCGTTAAAGTCAAACGGCTTAACCAGATAATCATCCGTGCCGGAATTGAAGCCTTTGAGTTTGTCGTCCAAGGTATCCCGAGCGGTCAGCATCAGCACTGGCAGGTCCAGACCTTCTTCATGACGCAGCCATTCACACAGTTCATAACCGGAACCGTCTGGCAAGTTAATATCCAACAGCAAGATATGATAGCGTTGCTGTTTCAGTAGCTGGCGCGCAGCATTCAGATTGCGGGCATGATCCACCACAAAATCATGCTCTTCCAGAAACTCGCATAAGGTAGAGGCCAGTTCATAATGGTCTTCAACCATGAGGATAAAATGTTTGGACATAGCGGCAGAGACTAATTCAATAATTGCTGTTTTAATTTAGCACTAAATGGCTGCGAACCCAGCCAGATATTAAAATATTGCTGGGCCAGCGGATGCTGCAGCTGCCCTAAATTTTTCCGGTTGAGGGATAAACTCAGGGTTTGCGTGGCATGGCTGTATTTCAAGCGGTACAGATCACCTGATCTGACCGGACGATACAAATCACTGATCGGATTGAAAATGGCCTGGATGTTGGGGTCTTTGACATTACGCTTGAGCAGATGTGTAGCTGCACGCTTAAATGCCCATTCAGGAATATTATGTGTATAGGAAAAGTCCATCTGGATCGTCTGCTCTTTCCAGGATTGGCTACAGTTTTGGGCAAAATAACTGGCCATACCGACCTGTTTTTGGCCCACCATCAGCGGGCCATTGCCACATTGATTCAAGCTTTGCGCTTGCGCCCATGAACTGAAGCTACATCCCATCAGTAACGTGGTACTGATGGCTATTTTTTGAAAGGCAGTAGCCATGAATAGGCCCCTCCGACATAAGGTAGGGAACGGTACAGACCATTCGCCGGGTCCCAGAAATCTTGCTGGAAAATAATCTGATGGTTTGGGTTGACCTTTATTTCACTGATTCCAAATGAATCCATTGTTCGTGTCTTGCCGAACATTTTAAAATCATAAACCATATGCCAATGCACATAGGCAGAGTCTTGATGATATGAAGTATTTAATAGACTGACAGTTACATTACTTACCCGCTGGTTCATACCTTGAAAATGTTCAAGCAGTTTTTTACGCGATGAAAATTGCGACAGAGTATCGTTAATAAAAAGCTGATCTGCATACAGTGCTCCAGCATTTTCAACGAATTTAGGTGTGCCCAAGGTATTAAATGCCGAAGTGAAGCGGGTACCGATTTCTAGTGCTTTTGTATCATCTAAGGGTATTCCCTGAATACTCGCTCTGGCATTTGCATAATCAGAGGAATAACGAGGAACACTTTTACATCCTGACAGGAAAAGCACTGGTAAGGATAAGGCAATTGCCATTAACGTTTTGACTTGATTCATATTGACTGTCCATCTTCACAGTTTATCCCCCCAATTTAGAGAGGCTAAAGTGAACAGAATGTGAAGATAGATACTAAAGACAGTACATTGAATAGAATTTTGATGATTAAGGATTAGATTTCACTTTCTCTTTTTTTTTCAGTCATTAGCCAATGAATGATATTCATGACATCAGGATTCTCATTATTTTTTCTGACTATGGCATAAAAATTATAGTCACAATAGATAAAACCAAAAGGGGCAAAGACTCTTCCATTTAGTATTTCTTTTTCTACTAAAATTTGAGGTGCTATCGCAATTCCTAAGCCTGAAACAGCCGCCTCTATCATTAAATTGAGACTATCAAAATAACGATCATTCGCTTTTGGGGAAAAGTGAATCTTGGACTGATCAAACCATGTATGCCATGCACTTTTATTTGAGTGGGTATGAAGTAATGGATAATTTAAAAGATCATTTTTTGTATGAAGAGGATTTATTTCACGATTACAAACAGGCCCCATGTTATCGGGAAATAAAAGATATTTATTCAAAAAGTTGGGAAGTATATGATTTTCACTGATGCTATTGATAAATATGTCAACTTTCTCTTTTTCTAACAATTTTAAGTCATTACATGTCATTAATTTGATATGGATATTGGGGTAAATGACTTCGAGTTTTTCTAATCGGGGAATCAGCCAATTTGCCATAAAACTATGAGAAGCGCCTATTACCACTTCTACTTCTGACGTTTTATTTGTTAACTCAAAGATACATTCTTCTAAACGATTAAAAAGATGCGTACAAACTCGAGATAATTCTTCTGCATCCGTTGTCTGAGAAATGGTAGAGGAATGCCGAATAAACAATTTTTTATCTAACCATTCTTCTAACTGCTTTATTTGGTGGCTAATCGCACTATGGGTGACACACAATTCTTCCGCAGCTAAGCTAAAGCTTTTATTTCTGGCAACTGCTTCAAATGCTTTTAAAGCATTAAGGGGAGGTAATGTTCTACGTTTCATGTTGTAAAATTTTCTAACACCATAAACTCAAAATATATCAATTATCAGAAAAATGAAAATATTTTAAGATCAAACAAGTTTTGATAGTAAAAGAGATATGAGATGACAACCCCTTATACAGGTAATGGTCCTGATGACTTGGGATTTTTTGGTAAATTTGGCGGATGCTACATGCCAGAGAGCTTAATGCCAGCACTTCAAGAATTAGAGCAAGCCTTTAATACTGTTCGGCATAAACCTGAATTTTGGGCTGAATATCAACATATTTTAACGGACTTCGTTGGTCGTCCTAGTCCTCTTTTTTATGCAAAAAACCTAACAGCTTATACAGGAGGTGCTCGAATATATCTCAAGCGGGAAGATTTGAACCATACGGGTGCACATAAGATCAATAATTGTGTTGGGCAAATCTTATTAGCCAAATTTATGGGGAAAACCAGAATCATTGCAGAAACTGGTGCTGGACAACATGGTGTTGCAACAGCAACGGTTTGCGCACTGTTTAAGATGAAATGTACCATTTTTATGGGAGAAACAGATATTCAGCGCCAACAAATGAATGTTGAACGCATGAAATTACTCGGTGCTGAAGTCAGAAGTGTTCAAAAAGGTCGTGGGACTTTAAAAGATGCGATGAACGAAGCATTACGTGACTGGATTAGTCATGTTGATACAACCTATTATCTGTTGGGTACTGGTGCAGGCCCTCATCCATATCCCGTAATGGTCAGAGAATTTCAAAAAATTATTGGTTTAGAAGCCAGAAACCAAATACTCCTCAAAGAAAATAAATTGCCTGATGCCTTAGTTGCTTGTGTTGGTGGTGGATCAAATGCATTAGGGTTGATGCATCCCTTTCTAGAAGACCTGAATGTCAAAATGTTTGGCGTTGAGGCGGGTGGAAAAGGAACACATACTGGTGAACATGCCGCCTCTATTTGCAAAGGTCAAGTCGGTGTGCTGCATGGCAATTTAACCTATTTATTACAAGATTTAGATGGGCAGATTTTAGAAGGGCATTCTATATCAGCTGGTTTAGACTATCCTGGTGTCGGTCCTGAGCATGGCATCCTGTTTGAAACAGGACGTGTGACATATACGGCTGTAACTGATCAAGAAGCTGTAAATGCATTTCAGCTTTTAAGCCAACAGGAGGGTATTATCCCTGCACTTGAGAGTTCTCATGCGATTGCGTATGCGATTCAACTTGCTCAAGAAATGCAGCCAGAACAGATCATTATTGTCAATTTAAGTGGTAGAGGTGACAAAGACTTAAATACAGTCAAAAAATATCTTACAGGAGCTACAGCATGAACCGTCTAGATCAAAAATTAGAGCAATTAAAACTGGAAAATCGAAGCGGTCTGGTCTGTTATTTTACTGCTGGAGATCCTAATTTTGCAGAAAGTTGTCGTCTGTTGAGCCAATTAGGTCAAGCTGGGGCTGACATTATTGAAGTTGGCATTCCTTTTTCAGATCCAGTGGCAGATGGTGAGATCATTCAGGCAGCACATCTTAGGGCATTAAGTGCAGGTCAAACGGTAAAACAAACCATTGAGTTGGTAAAAGCAATCAGGCTACATGATGAAAAAACACCAATAATTTTAATGACTTATTTAAATCCGATTATGCAATATGGTTTCGACAAACTTGTCGCCGAAATGGAAAATTTTATAGACGGAATATTGATTTTAGATACTCCATATGGGTATCGAGAAAACTTTGAAGTGCAATTAAACGAAAAAAATATGCATTTAATTGCAATGACTGCCCCGACTACCCCAGTTGAAAGGTTAAAACAAATTTCAGTGCGCGCGACAGGTTTTTTATATCATGTTGCAGAAAATGGCTTAACAGGAGGAGACTTCAATCTGTCTAATCTTGAGAAAAAGATTGCTGAAATCCAGCCTATTTTTAAGATTCCTGTTGCAATTGGTTTTGGGATCAAAAATGAAAGTCATGTTAAAGCCTTAGCCAATAAAGTAGATCTGATTGTTATCGGTTCAGCGCTCGTCGATACTTTTTTTAATAAGGGGATGAATGCGACTTTAGAAAAGGTCAGAGTTTTTTCGCAAATACTTAAAGAAAATAAATAATATCCTGTTTCTTTAATCACAGTTTTTTAAGTTAATTTTACAAGAACCATATGTGATAAAACCGTCTCCCTAAGGGAGATGGAACTTTGTATGTTGATTTTTTCTGAAAGTGATCACTTTTTAAAAATCACTATTATCATATAGATGTGACATTCGTTTTTGCTTTGTTTCGAGATAATTTTTATTAAAGCTATTTAAACCAACTTTTAAAGGAATACGTTCAACAACATTAATTTCTAAATCAGATAAAGATTTAATTTTAAATGGATTATTCGTAATTAACTTGACGTCTTTTATTTGTAAATAATCAAGCATTATTGTACACATATCATACTTGCGAGCATCTGCTGGCAGGTTTAATAATAAATTGGCATCAAGGGTATCATGTCCTTGGTCTTGAAGTGCGTAGGCCCGAATTTTATTGGTTAGTCCTATGCCACGGCCTTCTTGGCGCAGGTATAAAATAACACCTTGACCTGCATCATGAATCATCTTCATAGTTGAGTGTAATTGTGGACCACAATCACATTTGAGTGATCCAAAAGCATCACCTGTTAAGCATTCTGAATGTATTCTGACCAGTACAGGTTGATTGGGAGCGGCATTCATCCCTTTAGCAAGAGCGATATGTTCTTCACCAGTACTTTGATCTTGAAATGCTATAATTTCAAAATCGCCAAATGCAGTAGGTAACTTTGATTTGGAAACAAATTCTATAGCCACGGAAGAATACACCTATATAAATATATATTTGATACAATTTACTTAATCTAGCTTAAAAGCATCGGCCGAATTTTTTGCAGTTATAAATTTCAGCGTTTTACTTCCAATTAAAGAGTATGTATCTGATAGTGAATTTTATGTGAAATGTTATTTAGAGTATTTGATTAGTGTTCTACTTTGTTGTAAAAACACTCAAAAGCTGAAGCTTGCCTAAAACATCAATATTGAAGATAAGCTGGTTTTTTTCTAGTAAATTGAATTTATTTAATTTATTAAATAAGTTGATAAAAGTAGGGTTGGACTGATTTTAAATGTATTGATCAAATTTTATTTGATCGCCGTGATTTTAAGGCGAGATTGCTGGATAGTTAGATCATTACCCAATTTTAATTTATTAATCTTAGTTTCAGATAAAAATCAAGGAGACAATTGATGTCGAGAAAAATAATAATGACTACAAATGAAAGGCGTCTTCAAGCTCTAAATCAAATGCGTGCTAGTTACAGAGGTGAGCAACTTTTAAGGCAAGATAGAATTAAACTCATTCAACATGGTGCAGTTGTTCAATCGCACGAAATTTCTATCAATGACAGTGATCATACTCAGTGTGATGATTTAGCAATAGAAATTGATGAATGTGACATGTTAAAACAAACTGCTGAGACTATGTATGCAACTACAGGTGATACAATTTGGTTAAGTTTTTAATACCTTAAAGCTTATGATATTATTTTAATGAGAGAAGCTCAGAGTATCTTGAGGAAGTCCTCAGTTGATATTTCTTGTTCCACGTAAAAAACACCATTTTGGTCTGCTTTCATTTTTTTAATCGAATTACCTTGAAGTTTATTGATCTCGAGTAGATCTTTAAGTATTTGATCTGCAAGTTTATTCCTTCTATCATCTTCTGAATCTAAATGAATTGACATGAGTTTTTCCTGGTTTTAGATACTGTGGAAGTTTAATTATCATTCCTACAGGAAGTTTGACATTAGAGTTGGGTTGAATTTGTTTAATACGAGTATGACAATTTAAACTTCGATGATCAAATTTTCTCTAAACCCATTTTTTCCTTGCTCTTGTGGATACCCTAAAGGATTGATCACTAATCTACATCCGTCGACTACAGTATCAACTGATGTATGCGTATGCCCTGAAATCCAAAGTTTAAAGCCTTTAACATCCAAGTCATTTATAAAATAAGGATTAAGGGCTGATGCAACAGGATGTTTACCCCAATACGGATCAAGGCAGGCTAAATGAGGAGGGAAATGGGTAATGACGATTACATTGTCTAGCCCCTTAAATTGCATAATATTTTGATGATATCGTTGAAATAGTGCAATGTAGTCATCAGCTGTTATAGTTCGATTATCGCTACTTATCATGATTTGATCAAAATCATAAATAGATTGTTCAGCATCTTCTTTAAATTTTTGCAGTTCGTTAGTGGTTGTACGAGCTGAGTTGGAACGAAAGTTCGTAAACAATGTACCGCCAACAAATATTTTATCCTGTATCTTGATATGGTTGTCATCAAGCAGAGCATTTTGAGGATAATTTTCTCTTAAAAAGTCTACGACTAAATTGTAGTTTGAGCAGTAATAATCATGATTACCTAAAACAAAAATAAAGTTCTTATTCAGGTTTTTACATGTTTCTGCAAACTCAATAGCACCACTTAGGCGATTCGAAAAATCCCCAGCGTGAATAATCACATCAGCTTCATCTAGTAAAGCATATTGAGAATTGTGGGTGTCTGATAAGATTTGCAGTTTCAATCTACTTCCTTTATTAAATCACGCTGCTCAAATATATAGAGTTTTATTCCAATCAGTTTATATCATTGTAGAAATTATAAGATACAAATCTGTAATCCTAAGCTTCTAAAAATATAGGTAATTATTTTTTTAATTAACTGGTTAAATATTAATCATAAAATTTGACCAATTGAATTTATGCACATAAGATAAAGATGTTACAGCAAAATCTGTGACCAGGCGTGGAAACCTGAATTTACTACAGAAGCAGTAAACCGCTTTGGCGGTTTTTTGCGTTAACTATGTTTAGCCTATCGTAATGGTAGGCCAAGCAGGGCAGTCTATGACTGGCCGTCTTCTGTAGTACGGTATTTCCACCCCTGTTTGGCTTGCCTCCATCTCGTGGAAAAGATGGAAGATTGTTTGTAATTACTACAGGAACTAAACATGAACACTTTCTATAATATCCCTTATTTTCTCCAAGCCATTTCTTTTGTTCTGAAAGAATAAAATTTTCGAAATAAATTTTAGTCATATCTAATTAATTTTACTTTTATAAATTTCGTAATCTCACGAGATCTAGAGAAGTATTGCCTAGAGAAAATAAAATGGCCCGTACTAAGCTTTTAACCAATATTATTCAAAGAAAAATAATGCTGCTTGACGAAATGTCGCACTCAAATCAACACAACAACTTTGAGTTATCACTTTATGATTTCGCTCAACATGAAATTCTAGATAAATTATATAAGGCAGATAATCAACGTTCCACAGAATGTTGGAGCCCTGATGAAATTGAGGAGTTTATTCTAGATTGTTTGAATGATCGTAATGTCAATTTATGCATTCGCTATTGGAAAGATGCTGCTGGCAATATTTATATCATCGATGGTGGGCATAGGATTTCAATCATTTATGCTTGGATCAAAAGATACTTTATTGATGAGCAGGTAGTTGGAGCTCCGAAATTCACGCCGTCACAAAAACGAGATATTCGTCAGATTCGTCATCGATTAGGTGGATTAGCTGATTTTCAAGAGTTATGTAGTGATTCTGAGTTTCAGCAAAAATTAAAATCAACCAAAATTAATTTTATTGAAGTAATTGGGACACCTGAGGAGGCTCGGAAAGCCTTTTGTTCAATCAATTCAGATACGAAACGATTAGATCCAGATGAAGAATATCATTTACAGAATAGGGGGAGTGATGCTTTTTATGTGATTTATGTGTGTTGTTACATAAACGATAATAAATCCAACTTAGCTGAACTGAATTACGAGCGGATAAATGAAGTAATCGCTTTAGGTGAGCAAATTCACGATCATCTTTTTAAGATGATACTTTTAGAGCCAGATTTAGCACACGGTAAAAAAATAGGCCTAGTCAATGAACTCCTAAATATGATGTTTGGTGATGCTTGTCAGAATACTATCAGTATAGACCAAGGTCAGCGTGTAGAAAATTTAATACTAAAGCTCAGAGTTGTGCTGTGTCGTATCGCTACACCAGAAATTAGCATTGGAATTCCAAGTTTAGGTTTACACCCGAAACTATATTTTTATAAAGATAATCGATTTCAAGTTACATCCTTTTTGGCCTGGTTCTCTATCGTCTTTGAAATTGAAGAAGGCAGTTTTGAAATACAGAATAAGAAGTTAGATTTTATTGGTTTTACCCGAGCACGCCGTAGTGTTGAAAGTTTAATTGATAAAATTCCTGTGGCGATCAAAGAAACTGTCGGTAAGTTTGGTAGCGGAATCAGATCACATGAGCGATTGAAGAACGTGTATCAAGCCTTTATCTGTATTGGACTAAATATGGATTTAGATTTTGAAGATGAAGTTTGTTTGAACACCGTCATTCTTTCGATGAGTCAATCATTTGATTATATTAATTTTAACGATTTTTACCTTGAACGTTTTGGTGGCGATTATGATGAAAGCATTGTTGATAATGTTGTGAGCTTTGTGAAATCAGTAAGACCATCAAAGAAGAAAAAACCTCTAAATTTTTCACTCGCTACCAAAAGAAATCTGTATCAACGTGAGGAAAAGAAAACATGGAGCTATTGCGAAGTATGTGATAGTGCTCTATACGTTAAATCGACTGAAGTAGATCATCGAGAATCGAAAGCAGCAGGTGGCTATGGCATTCTAGAAAATGGAGCAATTATTCATCCTATATGTAATCGTTTCAAGTCAGATCGTACTTTGGAAGAAGTAAGAGCAGATTTATTTGACTAAAAAGATAAGGGAGCAAATGCTCCCTTATCTTTTTGTTTTTTAGTAGACTGGGGTCAGTGTTTAGCCTAAGCCTCAATTATGAAAACAATAGATTATTACAACCAATATGCGGATGAGTTTGCACAAGCAACCTTAAACGTAGATATGGAAACACTGTATCAGCCATTTTTAGCTGAGTTACCAGAATCTGCACGAATCTTGGATTTGGGCTGTGGCTCAGGACGCGACACTTTGGCTTTTAAAAATAAAGGCTATCAGATTGATGCCATCGATTATTCTACGGCATTGGTCGAACGAGCGACCCAACTGACTGGTATCGCTGTTCAGCAGCAAAGTTTTTATGAGATTGAAGTGCAGGATATTTACGATGGGGTATGGGCATGTGCATCTTTATTACATTGTGATCGTAACCGACTTCCTGATGTTTTAAAGCGCATTCATTCTGCATTACGCTGTGGCGGTATCTGCTATATGTCTTTTAAATACGGCACAACAGATCGAGAAAAAGGCGGTAGGGCGTTTACTGACTTAAATGAAGAGCAGGCTCAGGAATTGTTAGACCAGTTGAATGGGGTTAGGGTATTAAAACAGTGGATTACAGTAGATAAACGGCCTGATCGTCATGAAGAGCGGCTAAATATAGTGTCGAAAAAATTGGCTTAAAGATAGTTATATTTGTTGATTTGTCTAAATAGAAATAAACCATGTAAACAGATATGACCACTTCAATTTCTATTGATTACTGCATTTAGCCCTTTTTTATTTTAATTATTAAAATAAAAAGAGTTTTTGTTTTTATAGAGTTGGAATAAAAAGTTAAATTTATGATAATAGGTAAGAAATTTTTTTGGCGTTAGATAGCCTATGCCTCAAGAAATGTTGGAAAAACAGAAGACTATGAGTTTTCTTTGGCAAAACTTCACATGTTATAAAATTATATTCTGAGAGGGGTATCTAGGTGCAATTCGTTGAGGCCTTAAGTATTTTATCTAAATCATCATCCTTTGCTGTTTCTACAGAAAGCGATCGAGATTTAGAATTATCTAAAATCAAATCTGATCTTTATGTTGAAATGCCTATTGAAAAGGACTTTTTTTCGTTACTAGAGCAAATTGATTCTACGTCTAAATGCGTTATATTTTTATGTGGAAGTAGCGGAGATGGAAAGTCTGAGCTGATGCTAAGAGCGAAGCAAAAGTATGAAAAACCATATCTAAAGTTTCACTTAGATGCAACACATAGTTTTGAGCCTCATGACACTGCGACTGATACCCTAAATAGAGTTTTTGAAGACTTTCTAAATGGTGCCCATTCATTGGTCATTGGGATCAATATTGGAATGTTAGGAAATTATGCAGAAGATGCAGAACAACAAAAAATAAAAGATATATTAAAAAAATATTTAGAAAAAAATGAAAATACTGAGGATTTCAAATTTGTAAATTTTGAAGATTATCCAAAATTTGAAATTACTGAAAATGGATATAAAAGTGAATTTATTTCTAGAATTTTAAAGAAGATAACATCTCCAAGCTCTATGCTTTACCAGCTGTATGTGCAAGATGAAACGCTAGGAATAAATAGTGCTGATTATTTTAAATTTGTAAATTATAAGTTGCTATGTAATGAAAAAATTCAGGAAGTCCTTATTGAGTTATTTTTAAAAGTTAGATTGTTTAGAAATCAGTTCATCACGGCAAGAACATTTTTAGATCTAATTTATGAGTTAATAACTAAGAAAAATTATCTTTTCAATAATCTATTTTCCTGCAATGAAAACGAAATTTTAGAAAAGATAATTGAATTTGATCCTGCAAAATTAAGAACTAAAGTGATTGATCGCTTTCTTATAGCATATGAGTTGAATAGTCTTTCTAATGATTTTGAAGAATTTAAGAAAGATTTAAAAAATGATCTAATGATTAATGATTTAGGGTGTTCTAATGCTTATATTAGATTGTTCTATATATTAAAATTACTAGATCTAGGTAATAATTATCATAAAAAATTTTTTGATGATTTTAAAGAGAGTTTGCTTATAGATTATTTGGAGATATATAGACATCATCTTTATTATGATGCAGTTCGATCTCGACCAGTGCTTCGTAATTTCTATACTAAAGAATTAATTAGTGCAATTAGGGGATATATTAATAAAAAAGCACCCTATTTGGAAGATGATCAATTTTTGTTGGTTGAATATGGGGATTACAAAGTTATTTCTAATCTAAAGTTAGCTCCCAATTTTTCTGAGATTCAAAAGAGTCAATTTCAAAAAAATAGAGGATTTTTTGATGCAAATATTATGATCAAAGGATTTTCAGAAGATAAAAATGATCCTAATTTGAAATTTAGTCTTGATATTAATCTCTATGAATTATTCAGTAAATTGAGAGCAGGTTATCGACCAAATAAAAATGATAGAAGTGTCGTCGTTGTATTGAATGAACTTGTAAATCGATTACTACTTTTTGCAAATCAATCAAACGAAATTAGTTTCAAGTCAACTTCTTCTGAAGTTAAATTTATTCGTGAAGAAGACTGTATAGAAGTAGGGTACTGAGAATGTATTTAAAAGCAGATTTAAAGCCATCTAGTAACAGTATGGCAAGTTTCTATCCTATTAGTACCAATGAGAATAGTAATGATTTTGACTGGGATTTAGTAACAAATTTATTTTTAAGCGAACTTTATGGGTTAACTGCTGAAAAAAAAATAAACAAATTGAGAGAGAATCTTGATCAATTTTATAAAGATCTAGAACAGCAGTTTAAAGCAGATTTTTTAGATGAGAAAGCTTGGGAGATGATTAATAATATTTATTTTAGAGAAAATAATATTGCTAAAATTTCGCCAAAGTTACGGATATTTTCATTGACTGATGAGTCTCAAGGGCTATCAGCTGAAAAAAGAATAGTCGCTCTTTTAAAGACACTTTTAAAAAATGAATTCATCTATACTAATGATGTTACGAATTTAAACTTCATAGAGCAAAAAATTTATGAAAAATTTGAAAGTGTCTTTCAAAGCCAGTATCCAAATTACGATGGTTTGATTACTTATCTACCGAAGCTTTCCTCAATTTTTTCCAAAGATTTAATTTTTCTTACTAATCATTCGAAATACTTTTTAGAAAATATACAATTATTTTTGGAATTGTATACCTTTTTATATACAGCACAATTATCGATTATCATTAATGGCTGGAAAGAGGCGAGTGAGCCAGATATAAAGGACTGTTATTTTATATTAGATACTGAAAAAGCTAGTCGAGAAAGAGCTTCACTACAAAGAAGCGGATATAAGTTGGTAGAGAAAAATTTAGATTCTATTTTTCCAACCTTAGCACTTTGCGAGAGTTTAGAAAGTAGCAAAGGTCATAAATATCCCTTATGGAAAATAGTTACATTGTTAGAAGAGGATGATTTACCAAATTTAGAATCCTATTTTGATGCTTTTATAGAAAATAGAAACTTGAAAATAAATAGAAATAAATTCAACACTGTTCATTCTGCTTGTGAAGCTTTGCATCAAGCTTATAAAGCGCAATTTGCGAAAGGTGAAACAAGAGCGAGCCGTAATTCAAATATTGTAAGAACAATTAAAAATATTATTTTAAAACCATTTATTCAGACACGAGGCAGTGCAGGTACAGTCTTTGTACTTACTCAAGAATATTTATTGTTATTAACAAATCTCGTTATTGGTGAAAGAGATAAATTGCGTTTATATGAAGTGATCAAAGAATTTGAGCTAAGAGGGATCTTCTTTGATAAAGAAAGTAGAAAAGCTTTGGTTGGTTTTTACGAACGTTTAGGTAATGTAGAAAAAATGAGTGATAGTGGGGATGCGATCTATGTCAAAAAAACAATATGAAGATTTTTTAGTTGAGTTATTTTTTGATTGGGCGCAAAACAACTTAACGATTGGTGAGAAACTGCACTTTAAATCACCTGATGATGAAAATAGTTTAAAACTTTTCCAAGCTTTTATCCGTAAGTCAGAATTTTATTTTTCTTTACATGATGAGCAGATCAAATATTTCATCTTGAATGAACATAAGATTATCCCAGTCTTGCATTCAGATGCAGACTTAGGATATTCAGAAAACTATATTTCATATTTACGAGATCAGGTATCAAGCCAGATTGGCGAGTTTAAAGATTCCATTTTGTTGATCATTCATAACTCATCTTTAGATACTTTAAATAATTCCTCTAAAGATTTGACACTAACGGATAATATTTGGAGTCCTAAAGCTATTTATGATGCTTTATTGAGTTTTATTAATGAAAGTTCTTTTAAAGATCATGAGATTTCAAAGCAACTGTTGAGTCATCAGTTTGAGCTCATTTGCGCTGATGGCGCAACCATGTTTGGTTTCAGGGAATTATTTAATGCAGTTCAGGATGGTAAAATAGAATTTAATGAACTAGGTTATTTGAATGATGCGGCATTACAAGATTGGCATCATGCAAGCATTGCACAAATTGAAAAAAGATTAGATGAAAATAAGCGTCTCAAAGAAGACATTGAGTATATTGTTGAACAATTTCCAACTGAGTACGTTGAAAAGTTAATTGATTTAGATTTTAGCGAAAAATTTATTGATAAGTTTTTTTCAGATAAGGATTTAGATTCATGGAGAACAACGCTAGACTTTGGTGAATGTCAGCAAGAGAGACAGAAAAATGCTGTAGATCTTATAGAGTTTTCTGATCTAAATACTTCAGCCAGCAAATATTATCATCGTACGAAAGGTGAAGCTTCTCAAAAAGGTGGTTCTTCTAGTCGTGATCATCATTTAATAATAGAAGTATGTCCAACTCAGACACTCATTGATCTGGATCTTACTTTTATTAAAGGGCAATTATCTGAAGAAGAAATAAAAATCTCACCTAAATTTAGAAAGTTATTGAATTATAAGGTGAATAATCGTTCCGCTAAAAAAACAACCTTAAGTTTAGAGACTGAGTTTAAAGGAATACCGAAATATCTTAATTTCGAGATTAAGAGATCAAAACCTAAAGAATGCTTTAAATTTAGAGTTCTATTGGTTCCACAGAATATTTTTCCTATACATTCATTTCAGGATAAGTTCTTATTGGTTCCTAATAAAGAATTTATTATTTTAGAAACTGATCAATCAGAATTTATTTTTAATACTACGAATGAGGCCACTTATACCTTATCTCAGTCTGGTGAAAAGGTTGATGCCTATCAGTTTGGGACTGTGGTTTATGAGCGTTTATTAAATACAGAAGAGCAGGTTAATTTCGTACTGAATGCAGGAGAGCATGCATTAAGATTTGAAATTCAAGGTATTCTTTCGGTCTCAAGCCTCAATCTACCAGTCATTTTTAATTTAGACTCTTATAAATATTTCTTTGATGATGAACTTTTCGGTATTTATAACAACAAGAGTTCTAGGATTTCATTCTTGGGTCGAGAATACAAATCAAAAGGTGAGTATAAGAAG
This sequence comes from Acinetobacter sp. YH12128, assembly GCF_013418655.1. Lineage (NCBI taxonomy): Bacteria > Pseudomonadati > Pseudomonadota > Gammaproteobacteria > Moraxellales > Moraxellaceae > Acinetobacter > Acinetobacter sp. YH12128. The sequence continues at coordinate 126,664 of NZ_VPBO01000010.1, forward strand.
TTACTGGAATTAGAAATCGATCTTATTTCAGAACAAATACTCTCAACTGAAACTGTACGTGGTGGAAAAATATATCTTAAGGATTTAGCACCCGCATATTCAAATCTCAGCCAAGCCTACACACTGATGTGTGCTTAAAAAACAGGAGGGTTTAACTTGGTAAACTATACATACTCATTAGGAGTTTACCATGAGCAAGAAACAGAAGACTTACACCGCAGAATTTAAAGCTGAAGCCATAAAAGCCATTG
>NZ_VPBO01000011.1:0-41738 GCF_013418655.1 Acinetobacter sp. YH12128
TAGAGGAATTGCCACAAGATACGATAAGCTAAAACGTAACTATCAAAGCGCTGTTGCTTTAGCTTGTATATTTATATGGTTGCCTCTTTAGCTCAATTTATCGGCTGTAAATGTCAACACACCCTAAGCTTAAACCCTCCATATTTCATTAATCCAACATCTTCAAATAACCAAATTTCAATGACCTTGCCCATGCTAATCAATCTAGTTAATTCAAAATTATTTCGAATATTTGTAGTTTGGGTACGACCTGGCTTTAGATAACCTTTAAACCTATTATCTAAATTTTGTGTAGTTTTACCAATATAGAGCAATTCATTATTCTCTATAAACGCATACAGTATATTTTCTACACCAGATGAATAATTTAACTTATAAATTAATTCCTTACTGCTCCCAATATTCCAGAACCCCACATTTTTAAAACCAACATCAATAAGTTTTTGCCTAATATTCATACAACCCTTTTGATTTTATATTGTTTATTTACAATAGATTACCACGAAATAATATTTGTTTTTTTGATTAAAACATAAGCACTTTTTAAATTATATATTCATTTCCTAATAAAAAAACCCGCCTTGCGGCGGGTCTTTTTTAAATCAATTCAATCTATTATAGACGAACCAACTCAACAATTTTCTCAGCAACTTCTTCAGCAGTCTCGAATGCATAAGTCACATCAGTACCTTCAGCACTATCTGTAATCACAACCACACCTGTTTCACGTACAAGTGCAACTTGCTCTACAGTTAAACCAGCTTTCGCAATCGCAACTACACCTTGCTGAATCAACAAACTTTCGATCGCTTGCGCATTTTCAAGTGCTTTCGCAGTTACAGTTACAGCAGCAGGTTTTTGACCTAAACGTGCAGCACGCGCTTCAGCAGTTACAGGCTCGTTGTGTGCAGTCCATTCCACTGCAGACTCAACCATACCCGCACCAACAGTCACGTTGCTTAAACGGTCAATAAATATAAATGAACCTGTGTAACGGCTGTCTTTATAACGGTCAAATACCACTGGCGCATCAAACTCAATCGTTACATCTGCAATCGCATTCAGTTCAAGCTGTTCAACTTCCGTTTTTTCCAATGTGTTTACATTGGTACGGTAGTTGATTTTCGCAACTTTCGCAGGAATGGTTTGTGTACCAAACTTCACGTTATACAGTTTACCAACCACTAAAGGCGCATCTGTCATCCATACCACAGAGGCACGTGCAGAACGTGAAATTAATGGCTGTTCGCCTGCTTTAACTAAAACGTTACCACGTGAAATATCAATTTCATCATTTAGCGTAAGTGTTACCGCTTGACCTGCAACAGCATGGTCTAAGTTACCGTCAAAAGTCACGATTTCTTTAACAGTCGAAGACTTACCAGATGGTAATGCAGTAATGGTATCGCCAACTTTCACTTCACCAAGTGCAATCGTACCGCAGAAGCCACGGAAATCGAGGTTCGGACGGTTGACATATTGAACTGGGAAACGGAATTCGTGCTTGCTCGTATCATGCGAAATTTCAACAGTTTCCAAAGTCTCCATTAAAGTCTGACCTTGGTACCACGGTGTATTTGGCGATTTGTTTACAACGTTATCACCATTCAACGCAGAAATAGGCGTGAAGATAATGTTCGCAGGTTTACGGTCGCCCAATTGGTTTACGAACTCATTGTACTCTGCTTGAATTTCATTGAAGCGCGCTTCAGAGAATTCAACCAAGTCCATTTTGTTCACTGCAACCACGATATTACGAATACCCAAAAGACTCGCAATAAATGAGTGACGACGAGTCTGGGTTTGAACGCCATAACGCGCATCAATCAAGATGATCGCTAAATCGGCAGTCGACGCACCAGTTGCCATGTTACGTGTGTACTGCTCATGCCCCGGGGTGTCAGCAATGATGAACTTACGTTTTTCAGTAGAGAAATAACGGTAAGCCACGTCAATGGTAATACCCTGCTCACGTTCCGCTTGCAGACCATCTACAAGTAAAGCCAAGTCAGGCGCATCACCCGTAGTACCGACTTTTTTAGAGTCACGAGTCACGGCTTGCAATTGATCTTCATAAATCAATTTTGAATCGTAAAGCAAACGGCCGATTAAAGTCGATTTACCGTCATCAACGTTACCGCAAGTGAGGAAACGTAGAAGGTCTTTATTTTCGTGTTGTTTTAAATACGCCAAGATGTCTTGGCTAATTAAATCTGATTGATGAGACATTGCTCAAAGCTCCACATATTCTTTTGAAATCGGTTTCTGAATCTTTTTAATCCCTCTAAATCTCCCTTTAAGAAAGGGAGACTTTGCTCCGTTATTTCTCGGGAGTTCCCCCTCTTTCGTAAAGAGGGTGAGCAGCACTGCTGCGCAAGGGAGATTATGAGATTCTTAGAAGTAACCTTCCTGCTTTTTCTTTTCCATCGAACCTGCTTCGTCATGGTCGATCATACGGCCTTGACGTTCAGATGTTGTGGCTAAAAGCATCTCTTGGATAATTTCCGGTAAAGTTGTTGCAGTTGATTCAACCGCACCTGTAAGTGGGTAACAACCTAAGGTACGGAAACGCACCGATTTCATTTGTGGTACTTCACCTTCGTTCAAACGCATACGCTCATCATCAACCATGATCAGAGTACCGTTACGCTCAACCACTGGACGTTCAGCAGCCAAGTACAAAGGAACCAATTTAATATTTTCAAGGTAGATGTATTGCCAAATATCCAACTCAGTCCAGTTAGACAATGGGAACACACGAATACTTTCGCCTTTGTTCACTTTACCGTTGTAAAGATTCCAAAGTTCAGGACGTTGGTTTTTAGGGTCCCAACGGTGTTTAGTATCACGGAATGAGTAAACACGCTCTTTGGCACGAGATTTCTCTTCGTCACGGCGCGCACCACCGAAAGCCGCATCAAACTGATATTTATCAAGCGCTTGTTTTAAGCCTTGAGTTTTCATAATGTCAGTATATTTTGAGCTACCGTAATCGAACGGATTCACGCCTGCGTCTTTACCTTCTTTGTTTTGATGCACGATCAAATCAAAGCCATGCTCTTTTGCCATGTTGTCACGGAAATTAATCATGTCTTTAAATTTCCAACCCGTGTCTACATGCAGTAGTGGGAATGGAAGTTTGGCAGGATAGAATGCTTTTAAAGCAAGATGCAGCATGACCGCTGAATCTTTACCGATTGAATACAGCATGACTGGGTTTTCGAACTCAGCAGCAACTTCACGGATGATATGAATACTCTCAGCTTCAAGCTGTTTAAGATGAGTAAGTCTTTCCTCATTTAATGACATGGACAACACCAGCTTAGAATATGTGTACTTATTACACTTTTAAAGATATATATACATTATAGTGATTAAGCTTTCATAACGATTGCTTGTTTTGTGATATTGATATTCTTATTCGTCATATACAAATTGTCTGATACTGCTTATCAATTTTAATTAATTTAATACGATAGACTTATCAATTTCATTATTATTCTAGTCCGAGATCCCTAAGTTTACGCAATTTTTTATCAATTAACTAATCGCTAAATCCTCTAAACAATCGGTATTCAAACTCGCTCAAAGTACCTAAAGTAGCTATATCACTCTCCAATAGTTATTGATATGCCATATAGTCACTATACGCTTGAAACCTTAAAGTCGCTGATTGAAGCAGCAGGTCTTGCTGGCTATATTTATCAGCATTCTTCACACATGCTCGTGCTCCAAGAAGCCTTGAATGATGACGGCAGCCCACTGAATAACTTTATCCAACATGAGCTGAGTGCAGACCAAATTGGCCTTCAGTTCGGCCTACGACTTTTGGACAATAAACTCGAGTTTTTGATTGGGGTGACTCACAGTAACCAAGATCGCGGCTACGAAATTGGCGCTGGCAATTTAAAGGCCGATCAACGTGCATTTAATCTGCTCTATGCTTTTTATAATTTCCCCAAAGCATTTCACTTAATCCACTTCCCGCTGGCAGCCAATAGCACCCAGTTAGAAGAAGAAATCGAAAAACAACTGTTCCAACTTGAAAGCATGGGCTTTTTAGACACCGCGATTAAAACCAATCCGATGGGCGAACAAGTGAAGTGGATGAAAACCTTTATTGTTCAAGCGGTATTAGATATGAAAGTACGCATTCAAACTTCATTGTTATAAAAACGGTTAAAGCCACCTAAAAAGCGCTCTATTGAACGCCAGTTCAAATCTCCATATGACATCGAAAGTCACGGCAAAGCCCTCAGCACTGCCGTGACGCTTATAAATTTACATTACCTAACATTGTTTTCTGTGCCCTTTAACAGGCCATTTCTCTCCCTTGAGCACGACCACTTATATATCTGCAATTAGATTTAAAATTTGATTGATCACAATGACTTAAATCTTAAATGTATAAACGTAGATGCGCCATCCTCTTTGGATTTAGTTCATCCAAATTAACTGATAAACTATTTTTGAAGAAAAACTTAGTAATAGCTCACATAAAAGCCGACTTTTTGTTAATCTGATCTGTAATTTTTTTACACAATTTCGACAGATAATGTTATTTTATTTACTGAAAAAAATTCAGCCAGAATTATTTTTTTTGATTTTTTATAAGCATAAATATAGAGATAAATATAATGTGGGAATTGTTTACTCACCCGTCTAATATCGTGTTTAGCATCAGTCTCTGCTTAATGTTCTTGTTTGGACTTTTTGAGATTGTGTTAACAATTTTAGGGGGTGGTTCTCAAGGCTTCTTAGATCAATTCCTACCTGAGGATGTTGGTCATAATGCAGAGCTAGGTGTAGATGCCGATGCAGGTATCGTGACACGTGTGCTCGATTGGTTGTATTTGGGTCGTATTCCACTGTTTGTATGGCTCATCATTTTCTTATGTGTCTATAGTTTGTTGGGCTTTGCTATTCAAGCCATCGTTAACCAAATGACCAGTATGATGTTCAGTGCATGGATTATTGCACCAGCCTGTATTTTTCTGTGCATGCCCTTCGTACGTTTTAGCGCAATGCTCATTGCCCGTATTTTACCGCAAGATGAAACAACCGCCATTTATAGTGATGAATTGATCGGTAGAACGGCCACGATCATTTTGGGTGATGCACGACCACAGTCTCCTGCTCAAGCCAAAGTCAAAGATCAACACGGATTGACCCATTATATTTTGGTTGAACCTGAACAAGATGAAATTTTCAGCCAAGGTCAATCAGTGGTTTTAACCCAAAAAACAAATGTAGGCTTTCAAGCCACCATGCTCTAAATTTTGAATGAATTGATGCTCGATCAGTTCTTTTAACACCATATAAATACATTTAACGCGTCATACGTTCAGCAAATCTCGAAGTCATGATGAGTCAACAAAATACTGATTTTTAAACCAAACTTGTTAGCACTTTAGAGGGTTAACTTGAACTACAACAAAAGAGATAAACGTCCATGTTAGACATTATTCCAAGCGGTATCCTTGTTTCAGTCGGGATAATTTTTGCCGCACTTATTTTTATTGGTTTTATTATTGCTCGACTTTATCGTCGCTCAAGTAAAGAAATTTCATTTGTGCGTACAGGCTTCGGCGGTGAAAAAGTGATTTTAGGTGGCGGTGCTATTGTGCTTCCGGTGCTGCATGAAATTATCCCTGTCAATATGAACACCCTACGTCTTGAAGTTCGCCGTGCAGATGACCAAGCGCTGATTACACGTGACCGTATGCGTGTCGACGTGATGGCGGAGTTCTATGTCCGTGTGAAACCAACCGCAGATTCGATTGCTACAGCAGCACAAACGTTAGGTCAAAAGACCATGTCACCAAATGAGCTTAAAAATTTGGTCGAAGGTAAATTCGTTGACTCTCTACGTGCAGTTGCCGCAGAAATGGCGATGGAAGAATTGCATGAAAAACGTGTCGACTTCGTTCAAAAAGTTCAGCAAGTGGTGTCTGAAGATTTACATAAAAACGGTTTGGAACTTGAAACCGTTTCATTAACTGGCTTAGACCAAACAGGCTTTAAATACTTCAACCCACAAAATGCGTTCGATGCTGAAGGTTTAACTAAACTGACAGAAACCATTGAAGACCGTCGTCGTAAACGTAATGCGATTGAGCAAGATGCAGATCTTGCAATCAAGACCAAGAACTTAGAAGCAGAACAAGCACGTCTACAAATTTTGCGTGAAGAAGAATATGCAAAACTGCAACAAGAACGTGAAATTTCAGTTCGTCGTGCAGAACAGCTTGCAGAAATTGCATCACAAGAAGCTTCGAAAAAACGTGAAGCCGAAGAAGCGCGTATTGCTGCTGAACGTGAAGTTGACTTAAAGCGTATTACTGCTGCACGTGACGTTGAAAATCAAAATATTCAAAAGTCACAAATTATTCAGCAAGCCCAAGTGGAACAAAAGAAAACCATTGAACTCGCTGAGCAAGACCGTGCTATTGCCATTGCTGAAAAATCTCGTGCTGAATCTGAAGCTAAAGCGCATGCCGATCAAGCCCGTGCTCAAGCGGTAAAAGCCGAAGAAGAAGTAATTACCGTGCGTCAAATCCAACAAGCTGAACGTCAAAAAGCTGTTGAATTGGTTTCTGCGAAAGAAAAAGCAGAGAAAGATGCGATTGCCATTACTGTCGCGGCTGAAGCGGGTAAACAAGCAGCAGCAGATGATGCAGAAGCTATCCGTATTGCAGCTGAAGCCGAAGCTGAAAAAGTTCGCTTAAAAGCCAAAGGTGAAGCTGACGCAAAAGTTCTCTTGGCTCAAGCGATGGAAAAACAATACCAAGTTGATGCTGAAGGTACACGTGCAGTGAACGAAGCAAACAACGTATTGTCATCTGAACAGGTTGAAATGCAAATTCGTTTAGCGATGCTGAAATACTTACCTGAAATCATTCGCGAAAGTGTGAAACCAATGGAAAACATTGATGACATTAAGATTTTGCAAGTGAATGGCCTAAATGGTGGTCATGCAGGTTCTTGCCAAGGTGATGCTCACCACGAAGGCAGCGGCAATGTTGCCTTGTCAGACCAAGTGGTGAATAGTGCCCTACGCTACCGCAGCCAGGCCCCACTGATTGATAGCTTGATGAGTGAGCTTGGTATCCAAGGTGGCGATATTAACGGTTTAACTCAGAGCTTAAAAACCAGCAAAAACTAAGTTTTTGATTGAGATAGGGCTCCATCAAATCTCTTTATTCAGAAGTGATTGCTTGAGCAACACATTCTAAATGAATTAAAAAAGCAGTGTCCGCACTGCTTTTTTTTATGGCTTAGATACTTGTACTTATGGGCATACAATCTCCCAAAGAAATGAACAACATTTTCTGTCTTATCAGAGCGCTTTTAATGGTTTCTGACATTTATATTTCGCATCACAGCCTGATGTTAAATCAATGAACAAATGGCGTATTTCATAAAAATACTCATTTAGAAGCTATAGAGCAAACAGCATAAAATTATGAAACAAAATATTTAAAATCAATTAATTGATATATCCTTCTCATCTTACAGAATAAGATATTTACTTCTATATATTCAGCTCGATAACATTTTGTTCTATCTATTGTTTTTATAAAACTTGGAAATTGCTTATTAAATTGAAAATAGGGCCTAACAAGGTTTTTGCACTTCAAACCATCAACTAAAAAATAATAGCTGACTATAGATGTATATGCTCATGTAGATTTTCTTAAAAAAATTTCATCACTGAGATAGCAAATTTCACCAATTTTAAAGCTCCCCCTTCTCATATTCCTGATCTACCATCCTTTGTATAAGGCTTGAGAAAATTACAAATAAAATAATTTCTATTGAAAATATTAGGCTTCATCCAAGTAAAAAAGCTCTTTGATGATAAAGATCCATTAAAAATCTCAATTAAATTAGTTATTTTCCCTAAAATCAATATACTGCACGCTATACGAAATTATTTTTAAAAATCATAAACCTATGACCATCCCCGCAATCATCACATATTCGGATTATTATGTGTTCTTTACATTTCATAGTTATTGAACAACCAATATTCCATCCGTTTATGCAGCGTCACTGCACCCCAAAGCAGAACACATAGCCATGCCCTTATGGCTTTTGCATAGCGGCTGAAATACGCTTTTTTTTGCGTAAAAAAAAAAAGAGAATCCGAAGATTCTCTTTTGATGTTTAAGTATGGCGATTAAACCAAACCTTTGCCTTTCAGCACTTCGTACATGGTCGAACCTAATTCAGCAGGACTACGGGTATAGGCCATACCGGCTTTTTCAAAAGCAGCAAATTTCTCTTCTGCTGTACCTTTACCGCCCGAAATGATCGCGCCTGCATGTCCCATACGTTTACCTTTAGGTGCAGTCACACCCGCGATATAACCGACAACAGGCTTAGTTACATTCGACTGGATATATTCAGCCGCTTCTTCTTCTGCTGTACCACCAATCTCACCAATCATGATGATCGCTTCAGTTTGCGGGTCGTCTTGGAACAGCTTTAAGCAATCAATTTGGTTCATGCCCGGAATTGGATCTCCCCCAATACCGATACACGTCGACTGACCTAGACCCAGCTTGGTGGTTTGCGCTACAGCTTCATAGGTCAGAGTCCCTGATCGCGAGATAATGCCGATTTTACCCGGCTGATGAATATGCCCCGGCATAATACCGATCTTACATTCACCCGGAGTAATAATCCCTGGACAGTTCGGACCAATTAGACGTGCATTATTACCATAGGTTTCTAGGTAACGTTTAGCTTTTAGCATATCGAGTGTAGGCACACCTTCCGTAATCACAACGATCAGCTCAACACCTGAATCAATCGATTCAATAATTGAATCTAGGACAAATGGTGCCGGTACATAAATCGAGGTTGCTGTTGCACCCGTTTCACGTACAGCTTCTTTCATGGTATTAAATACGGGCAGATTCAAATGTTGTGTGCCGCCTTTGCCCGGAGTCACCCCACCGACCACTTTTGTGCCGTAAGCAATTGACTGTTCAGAATGGAATGTGCCGTTTTTACCGGTAAAACCTTGTACCAATACTTTGGTGTCTTTATTAACTAATACGCTCATGATCTCTACTCCCTTAGCCTTTTACCGCAGCAACAATTTTTTCTGCAGCATCAGCCAAGCCATTTGCAGAAATCAATTTCAAACCTGATTCATCAAGTAATTTTGCACCCAACTCTGCATTGTTCCCTTCTAGACGAACAACCACAGGTACAGTCACATTTACTTCTTGAACCGCTGCAATAATTGCTTCAGCAATCATGTCACAACGTACAATTCCGCCAAAAATATTAATTAATACACCCTGCACAAAACTATCCGCCAAAATGATTTTAAAGGCTTCAATTACGCGTTCTTTGGTCGCGCCGCCTCCTACATCTAGGAAGTTTGCAGGTTGACCACCATATAGCTTGATGATGTCCATGGTTGCCATCGCTAGGCCAGCACCATTGACCATACAACCAATATTGCCTTCTAAGGCAACATAGTTCAGATCAAACTCAGAGGCTTTCAGCTCACGCTCATTTTCTTGCGTTTTATCGCGTAGTGCTGCGATTTCTGGTAAGCGATATAAAGCATTTGAGTCGATACCAATTTTTGCATCCACACATAAAATCTCGCCATTTTCACGTACGGATAACGGGTTAATTTCAAATAAAGCAAAATCATTTTCAATGAATGCTTGATAAGCCGCAGACATGATTTTGACAAATTGATTCACTTGACCATCTTTTAGGTTTAAAGCAAACGCCACTTCACGTGCTTGGAATGGTAACAATCCCACTAGAGGATCTACTTCAACTTTAATAATTTTTTCAGGCGTTTCTTCTGCAACTTTCTCAATTTCAACACCGCCTTCAGTCGATGCCATAAAGGTCACACGACGGCTAGAACGGTCAACTACAGCACCTAGGTACAATTCACGCTCTACTGGATAAACATCTTCAGATACCAAAATACCGCTGACGGGTTGACCTAATGCATCTGTTTGATAAGTGACTAAGCGTGAGCCGACCATTTGGTTCACATAATCAGTGGCTTCTTGTGCAGATTTTACGACTTTAACGCCGCCCGCTTTACCACGACCACCTGCATGGACTTGGGCTTTTAAAACTGCAAACTTACCACCCAATTGCTCAAAAGCTTTGACTGCTTCTTCTGCGGTTGTTACAAATACGCCTTCTTGGACTGGCATACCATATTTTTTTAATAACGCTTTAGCTTGATATTCGTGTAGATTCATTGAACAACCTTTTACTCTTTTTTCGCTTTGTTATGACCCATTAAAGCCCAGACATCCGTCAAAGCAGCTTTAACCTTTTTAAATCTTAAAATATTTCTTATCTTTATTTTTAGATGATTATTCAAATTAAAACAACCATCTGAAACAAAAAAGAGCGGCCTAAGCCGCTCTTTTTACATCTTATTTACGTTTACGCTGAATCGCGTGAATTGCACGTCCATCGACTGCAAGTGCAGCTTCGTGAACGACTTCGGAGAATGTCGGGTGACCGAAAGTCATTAACTGTAGGTCTTCAACACTTGATACAAACTCAAGTGCGATCATACCTTGGTGTACGATGTCAGACGCTGCAGGTCCAATCACGTGCATACCGAGTAGACGATCTGTCTTCGCATCAGCAACAAACTTAACAAAGCCTGCGTTTTCACCAGCAGCCATTGCACGACCATTTGCAGCGAAACCAAATTGACCTGTTTTAACTTCGTGGCCTTTTTCTTTCGCTTGCTCTTCTGTTAAACCAACCCACGCCGCTTCTGGGTGTGTGTAAATTACAGAGATAATAGTGTCATAGTTCACTTGAGCTGCATGACCGTGGATACGCTCAACAGCCATTACGCCTTCTTCCATTGCTTTATGTGCAAGCATTGGACCACGTACCAAGTCACCAATTGCGTATACGCCTTCAACTGAAGTTGCACACCAATCGTTTACTTCAACTAGACCGCGCTCAGTGAGTTTAATGCCTGAATCTTCAGCCAATAAACCTTCTGCATATGCTTTACGGCCCACACAAACGATCAATTTATCGAAAGTTTGAGTTTTATCTTCGCCACCTTGCGTGTACTTAACAGTAACTTCACGGCCATTGACTTCTGTACCAGCAACTTTAGCGCCAACACGGATATCAAGGCCTTGTTTAGTCAATACTTTTTGGTAGTCTTTTGCCAAAGCTTTATCAGCCATTGGCAAGAATGCATCCATTGCTTCAAATACAACAACTTCAGAACCAAGACGACGCCATACTGAACCAAGTTCAAGACCAATTACACCCGCGCCGATTACTCCAAGACGTTTAGGCACTTCTGGGAACTCAAGCGCACCAGTAGAGTCAACAATAATGTCTTGGTCTACAGGAGCAACTGGAATATTGACTGGCACAGAACCCGATGCAAGGATTACATATTTAGGTTCTAAAATTTGAGTTTCACCTTCGTGAGATACAAACTCAACTTTCTTACCTGCAAGTAATTTACCTGTACCTTTTAACCATTCGATACCATTGCCTTTAAGTAGGCCATCGATACCCATTGTGAGTTGGTTAACAATTTTGTCTTTACGATCAAGCAGTTTTGCAAGATCAAATTTCACTTCACCAGTCGTAATACCGTGGTCATCTAAGTGATGAACGGTATCTTCATAGCGGTGAGATGAATCAAGTAATGCTTTAGATGGGATACAACCCACGTTTAAGCAAGTACCACCTAAAGATGGTTTACCTTTATGAATACGTTTTTCAATACAAGCTACTTTAAAGCCTAATTGAGCAGCGCGGATAGCAGCTTCATAACCACCAGGACCGCCACCAATAACAACTAAATCAAATTGAGACATGTGTATCTCCAAAAATGGGCTTAAGAGGATCGCTCTAAGCCCATTGCATTATTCTGAAGTATTAAAGATCAAGGATTAGCTTAGCTGGTTCTTCTAACAATTCTTTGATTGTTACAAGGAAGCCTACTGCTTCTTTACCATCGATTAGACGGTGGTCATAAGAAAGCGCTAAGTACATCATTGGCAAGATTTCAACTTGACCATTTACAGCCATAGGACGTTCTTGGATTTTATGCATACCCAAAATCGCAGTTTGTGGCGTATTTAAGATAGGTGTAGAAAGCAAAGAACCGAAAGTACCACCATTAGTAATAGTGAATGTACCGCCAGTCATATCTTCGATACCCAATTTACCATCACGCGCTTTACCAGCGTATGCACGGATACCATTTTCAACTTCAGCATAGTTCATGCGGTCAGTATCACGAAGAACTGGAACTACTAGACCACGGTCGCTTGATACAGCAACACCGATGTCGTAGAAACCGTGGTAAACGATGTCATTGCCATCAATCGAAGCGTTTACAGCTGGGTAGCGTTTAAGTGCTTCAGTTGCTGCTTTAACGAAGAATGACATGAAGCCAAGACGTGCACCATGACGCTTTTCAAAAGCATCTTTGTATTGCGCACGCATTTCCATGATTGGTTTCATGTTTACTTCGTTGAACGTAGTCAACATTGCAGTTTCTTGAGTTGCAGCAAGTAGACGTTCAGCAACACGCTTACGAAGACGAGTCATAGGAACACGTTTTTCGATACGTTCACCAACAGCAACGCTTAATGGCGCAGCAGCAGGAGCAGCTGGTTTAGCTTGATGGTTTGCAACATCTTCTTTAGTGATGCGACCGCCACGGCCAGTGCCAGCAACGTCAGCAGCAGCAATGCCAGACTCAGTCAATGCTTTACGCACTGCAGGAGCTTGATCAGCAACAGGTTGAGCACGTTCAACAACAGGAGCAGCGCCCGCTTGAGTTTGCGCAGCAGCTTGTTCTACTTTCTCTTCTGATTGAACAGCTTGAGTTTGAGCAGCGCCAGAAGCAGCACCTTCTTCAAAAGTCGCAATCACTTCGTTCGATAAAACTGTATCGCCTTCGTTTTTAACGATTGCAGAAATCGTACCGTCAGCAGGAGCTACAACTTCTAAAACAACTTTATCTGTTTCAATATCACAAATCACTTCGTCACGTGATACTGCTTCACCTGGTTGTTTGTGCCAAGTTGCAACTGTACCGTCAGCAACTGACTCTGGGAATACCGGTGCTTTAATTTCGGTTGCCATTATTAAGAATCTCCTGTTATTCAGCTACGATAGCTAAAGCATCATTTACGAGCTGAGCTTGTTGTTTTGCGTGCAAATATGGTGAACCACAAGCCGGTGCAGCAGAAGCTTCACGACCTGCATAACTAATACGAACTTGTTTGCCCGCTTTCATCACGTCGTCATAAAGACGCGGAGCGATGAATAACCATGCACCTTGGTTCTTCGGTTCTTCTTGAGCCCAAACCAATTCTTTAACGTTTGGATATTGTGCCAGAACTTCAGCAAGACGTGCTTCTGGATACGGATACAATTGTTCAATACGAACGATTGCTGTGTTGTTCAATTCTTTTTCACGACGTTTTTCAAGTAAGTCGTAGTAAACCTTACCACCACAAAGCACTAGACGAGTTACGTCTGACTTGTTGATATTGTCGATTTCATCAATCACAGTTTGGAATGTACCATTTGCAAGTTCTTCTAATGTAGACGTTGCGAGTTTGTGACGAAGAAGAGACTTCGGTGAAGTCACGATCATTGGTTTACGGATTGGACGAAGTGCTTGACGACGCATCGCATGGTAAATCTGCGCTGGTGTAGTCGGTGTGATCACTTGCATGTTTTCTTCAGCACATAGCTGTAAGAAACGCTCTAAACGAGCTGATGAATGCTCAGGACCTTGACCTTCAAAGCCGTGTGGAAGAAGCATAGTCAAACCGCATACACGTTCCCACTTAGTTTCGCCAGACGCGATGAACTGATCGATTACAACTTGTGCACAGTTTGCGAAGTCACCAAATTGCGCTTCCCAAATCACAAGGCTCTTTGGAAGAGTCGTTGCATAACCGTATTCGAATGCAAGAACCGCCATTTCTGACAATAATGAGTCATAAATAGCTGTACGTGGTTGGTTTTCTTTCAAGTTACATAATGGAATGTAAGTTGAACCGTCTACTTGGTTATGAAGTTTTGCATGACGGTGTGAGAATGTACCACGACCTACGTCTTCACCTGTTAAACGAACAAGGAAACCTTCATCTAGAAGAGACGCGTAAGCTAATGTTTCAGCAGCACCCCAGTTCAATGGCATTTCACCAGTCTGCATTTTCAGACGGTCATCAATCACTTTAGCAACCTGACGTTGCATCACGAAGCCTTCTGGAAGCTCGCGCATTTTCGCACCAAGCTCTTTTAGACGTTCGATTGGGAAAGTGGTATCCCATTTGTCTGTGTATTCGTGGCCTAGGTAAGGTTTCCAGTCCACAAACATTTTTGTATTTGGCTCAAGTACCAACGCATTTGCAACGTGTTTACCTGCTTCAAGGTCAGAACGATACTGTTCAACCATTGCATCAGCAGAAGCACGATCAAGAACACCTTCTTGTACAAGCTTGTCAGCATAAAGCGTACGTGTAGTCGCTTTTTTATTGATGATTTGATACATCATTGGCTGAGTTGCAGCTGGCTCGTCGGCTTCGTTATGACCACGACGACGGTAGCAGAACATATCGATTACAACGTCTTTACGGAATGTATGACGGAAATCGTGTGCCAATTGAGAAACAAATAATACAGATTCAGGATCATCACCGTTCACATGGAAGATCGGTGCTTGGATCATTTTCGCGATGTCAGTACAGTATTCTGTAGAACGCGCATCACGTGGGTCAGACGTTGTGAAACCAACTTGGTTGTTCACGACGATATGAACTGTACCACCCACGGTATAACCGCGAGTTTGTGACATTTGGAAGGTTTCTTGGTTTACACCTTGACCTGCAAATGCAGCATCACCGTGAACGATGATTGGTAATACATCATCACCACCGATATCTTTACGACGTACTTGACGTGCGCGTACAGAACCTTCTACTACAGGTCCAACGATTTCTAAGTGTGATGGGTTAAACGCTAATGCCAAGTGAACTTCGCCACCCGGAGTCATGACGTTTGAAGAGAAACCTTGGTGGTATTTAACGTCACCAGAGCCTTTTTTATGCAGAGATTTGCCTTCGAACTCACCAAATAGATCAGCTGGGTTTTTACCCATGATGTTTACAAGAAGGTTTAAACGGCCACGGTGAGGCATACCGATAACCACTTCTTTACAACCTACCGAACCCGCACGTTGAATAAGTTCATTCACCATAGGAATGAAAGATTCACCACCTTCAACACCGAAACGTTTCGCACCAACGAATTTGTTACCAAGGTATTTTTCTAGGCCTTCAGCTGCAGTTAGACGTTCAAGGATATGTTTTTTCTGGTCTGCAGTGTAGCCAAATTGACCACGAGTACCTTCAAGGCGTTGTTGAATCCAACGTTTTTCTTTTGTATCAACAATGTGCATGTATTCAACACCAATCGAAGCAGTATAAGTTGCTTCCATTGCTTGAACCATTTCACCAAGTGTTGCTTCAGATTTACCGATTGCAAGGTTACCTGTATTAAATACAGTGTCTAAGTCAGACTGAGTTAAACCATGCGCAGCAAGATCTAGATCAGGCACGATTTCACGTTTTGCAAGACCTAGTGGATCTAATTTTGCGTTTTGATGACCACGGTTACGGTATGCAGCGATCAACTGTAATACACCGATTTGACGGCGTTCATGCTCAGAACTTACTGCACTTTGCACTACAGGCTGAACACGGCTTGAATTACGGCCTAATAATAGGAATTGCTCACGTACATTGCTGTGTGGTTGATCACCTTTCGGGAATTTATCGAAGTATTCACGCCAATCAGCCTCTACTGAGTCTGGAGCCGTTAGATACTGCTCATAAAGTTCTTCAATATACGCTGCACTGTCAGCGCTAAGTTCAGTGTCAAGACGCAGTGCGTCAGCAACTTCTTGCATTTGTGGACCCATTTCCTATTGCAAAACATTTCAGGATGCTTTTTAAGCGAACCCATGATTAGTAATGTCAAATTGGTAATATGACATTAGTCCCCATTAGGCTTAAGCCTTGAGGCGTTATCACTACATTAGGATTACCCAATGTGATTAATGAACAATAACGCCCTCAGCGGCATCATTACTCATTGAGAAATACCCGACATAAATCGGGCAATTTTTGCAAATCATCTTAGAAAAAATAAATTTTTCGCAATTATCTTTTCTAAAGCGACTTTATTAACATTTATATACCGTCTACAGCGCTTAAATTGTAGAAAAAATGTACCCAATTCAAAGTCATTTTTTACATATAGTGATACTTTAAATGCTAACACGTTCGAGCATTTTCAATTGATTTTTTTGACACATACCTCTCATAAATTAGCGAAATACACTGTTTGTATTTTCATCTATGATATGGTGCTACATATAAAATGATCTTTCAATTAAGACAAAAGTCTACGTTCGATTTTTACCTCATCTCATATACAAAAACAAAAGAGAGCTGACATTCCTATCCTCTCTCTTTTTACTACGTTACATAATAACATCTTCTAATCCTTTTGACAGACTTGAACGAGCGTTTCATCAATAAATAACCATTTATCTATCACTTTATACTTTTAATTCACTACGTTTCTATGAAATCCATTTATAGCACTCTGCAATGACAGCGAATAACTTTCACTATCATCATTTTTATATATGACAAAAAAAGCGCACCCAATGGTGCGCTTTTTTTTACTGCTAAATCTATTAACCAAGATCTAAAAGCATATTACGGATGTGACCGATTGCTTTAGTTGGGTTAAGACCCTTAGGACATACAGATACACAGTTCATGATACCTTTACAACGGAACAATGAGAATGGGTCGTCAAGACGAGCCAAACGCTCTTGAGTTGCTGTATCACGAGAGTCAATGATGAAGCGATATGCGTTCAACAATGCTGAAGGACCCAAGAACTTGTCTGGGTTCCACCAGAATGATGGACATGAAGTTGAACAACATGCACAAAGAATACATTCGTACAAACCATCTAAATGTTCACGCTCTTCAGGAGACTGCAAACGCTCTTTAGGAGGCGCAGGCTGATTGTTGATTAGGAACGGATGGATTTTGTTGTACTGATCGTAGAACTGATTCATATCTACAACCAAGTCTTTAATAACTGGAAGACCTGGAAGTGGACGAATTGTAATCACTTCTGGTAAGTCGTTTAGGTTCCAAAGACACGCTAAACCATTTTTACCATTGATGTTTACACCATCAGAACCACAAATACCTTCACGACATGAACGACGGAATGTTAATGATTCGTCTTGTACTTTTAATGCTAGAAGCGCATCAAGCAACATACGGTGCTTGTCAGTCAACTCTAGTTTAAAAGTTTGCATGTACGGAGCTGCATCCTTATCAGGATCGTAGCGGTAGATATTAAATGTACGAGTACCTCTACTCATCTTACTTCTCCCAATTAGAATGTACGTGGTTTAGGTGGAATAGCATCTACAGATAAAGGCTTGTAACGTACTGGTTTGTACTCAAGACGGTTATCTACAGAGAACCATAAAGTGTGTTTCATCCACTCATCATCACGACGGCCGTATGGGTAGTCAGCATGATCAGGTGGTAATTCGAAATCTACCACTGTATGCGCACCACGACATTCTTTACGTGCAGCTGCAGAAATTAATGTCGCTTTTGCAACTTCATACAAGTTTTCAACTTCTAGAGCTTCAACACGTGCTGTGTTAAATACTTTAGATTTGTCTTTCAAGTGAATGTTGCGTACACGTGGTTCGATCGCAAGAATCTGTTTCACACCTTCTTCAAGAAGTGCAGATGTACGGAATACACCAGCATGGTCTTGAACGATGTCACGGATTGCATCAGCAACTTCTTGAGCATTTTCACCAGAAGTAGATTCATCAAGATGACGAACACGATTCAAAGTGTTTTCAAGAACAGTTGTAGGTAATGGAGCGTATTCATCACCATGGTGTTTAGTTACGTAGTCAACAATATGTTCACCAGCAGCTTTACCAAATACAACCAAGTCAAGCAATGAGTTTGTACCTAGACGGTTTGCACCATGTACAGATACACATGAACATTCACCGATTGCATAAAAACCTTTCACTGGTTTAGTGAAATCACGGTCGCCCGCGTTGTGTGAGTACACATCAGTTTCTTTGTTGTAGTTCGCAACCAAAGCTTCAGTTTCACGAGAAACAGGAACAACCACTTGACCATGAATGTTTGTAGGAATACCACCCATTTGGTAATGGATTGTAGGTACTACAGGAATTGGCTCTTTAGTGATGTCAACGTTCGCGAATTTCTTACCAATCTCGAATACAGATGGAAGACGTTTCATGATTGTTTCAGCACCAAGATGCGTCATATCAAGCAAGATGTAGTCTTTCTTAGGACCACAGCCACGACCTTCTTTAATTTCTTGGTCCATAGAGCGTGATACGAAGTCACGAGGTGCCAAGTCTTTAAGTGTCGGAGCATAACGTTCCATGAACGGCTCACCAGCATCGTTACGAAGGATCGCACCTTCACCACGACAACCTTCTGTCAACAATACGCCTGCGCCCGCAACACCTGTTGGGTGGAATTGCCAGAATTCCATATCTTGTAATGGAATACCTGCACGAGCTGCCATACCAAGACCGTCACCAGTGTTGATATAAGCGTTAGTAGATGCACGGTAAACTCGACCAGCACCACCAGTAGCAAACAATGTAGCTTTACCTTGGAATACTGCAATTTTACCCGTTTCTTGGTCAATTGCTGTCACACCAAGTACATCGCCTGCTTCGTTACGGATCAAATCAAGTGCGATCCATTCTACGAAGAATTGAGTACCCATTTTCACGTTGCTTTGATAAAGCGTGTGAAGAAGTGCGTGACCTGTACGGTCGGCAGCAGCACATGCACGTGGAACTGGCTTTTCACCATAGTTCGCAGCATGACCACCAAACGGACGTTGGTAAATTGTACCGTCAGCGTTACGGTCAAATGGCATGCCTAAGTGTTCAAGTTCATATACAACTTGAGGCGCTTCACGAGTCATGAACTCAATTGCGTCTTGGTCACCTAACCAGTCAGAACCTTTAACTGTGTCGTAGAAGTGGTAGTGCCAGTTATCTTCTTGCATGTTACCAAGAGATGCACCAATACCACCCTGCGCTGCAACAGTGTGCGAACGAGTTGGGAATACTTTAGTCAGTACAGCAACTTTCAAACCAGCTTGAGCAAGTTGGTAAGAAGCACGCATACCTGAACCACCACCACCAACGATGACTGCATCGAAAGTTTGGTGTGGAATATTTGTGTAATCTTCTTTAGGGGTTATAGCGCCCATGATATCTTCCTATCAATTTGCCCAAAAAATCTGGATCGCCCAGATCGCGTATGCAAATACTGCAACAATCACTGCAGAAGTCAGCACTAAACGCAGACCGTTTGCTGAAGGACCCATTTGACGAGTAGTCACATAGTCAGTGAATACTTGCCACATACCAATCCAAGCATGCGCAACAAGAGATAAGACAGACAATAAAGATAAAATCTTCATTGGTGTTGTCATCATAAAGCCATACCATTGCTCAAAAGTGAATCCGCTATTGCAAAGGATCCAGCCCAGTACAACAATAGTATAAACAGCCAATACAACGGCACTTACACGTTGGATAAACCAATCGCGTGAACCTGATCCTGTTAAACCTGTAGCACTTTTCATTAGAGAACAATCCATACAAATGCTGCAACAATACCGATTGCAGACAAGATCAATGAAATAGTAGCTGCGATACGACCACTTTGAAGTTCTTCAGCAACGCCAAGATCTGCAAATAGATGCTTGATACCACCGATAAGGTGATAAATTAAGCCGGCTACAAATACCCATACGACAAAACGCACAATAAAGCTATCAAACACAGCTTGAACTTGCGCAAAACCTTCAGGTGAAGATAGAGATTTGTCTAAAATCCAAAGAAGGACCGGTACGAGTAAAAATACGATAACACCTGATAGACGGTGTAAAATTGATGCAATAGCCACAGGGGATTTTAAGTTTACGTCTAAAACTTGACCCATGGACAAATTGACAGGTCTGTTGCTTTTCACAGCGGGCATCCTGTAAGTAAAAACTCCATCCGGAGTTTGTTGGAATTAATTCGTAGGAAAGCTAGCATAGTCAGACATTACAATATAATAAACTCTGCAGCTGTCTGATCTTATAAACGACGGGGAATTATAAAACGTGAACTTTCAAAACACAAACGAAGACAATTAGGAATTTTGCAAAATATCCTTAAATAAGAATCATTAATAATAACTTTTCTAAAAACAAATACCTTATTTATCTAAGAAAATCAGACTATCTTGTTGGTTTTAATCAGTTAAATGTAAATTTAACTTATTGTTTTTGTGTGTATATAGCGATTTAAACTTTTAGACTAAAGATGAACAAATCTAAATCTTTCTTTTCCCACTACATTTTAAAATCTTCCAACACATTCGCCAAGCCATAATCATAAAAATAAATGTGCATCATTTTCTCAAATGATAAAACTCAAAGATCATGAAACGAAATAAGAACTTAGTCTGTGCATAAAAATCTCAGCAACAGCAAATCTGTTTAATAAAACGCCATTTTTTACCTTTCAAATGACAAAAATGATCATTTATTAAGCTTTTAAAGGCGTTTAATTAACTATTTTTTAACCAAACGAACTTTTTTTTAAGGGCGATTAAGTCGTTTTAATTATGAATAAGAAAACAGCAATTTAGAGCCACAGATGTGTGTAAGTTACGAAAATTATAATAATTTAATGAAATAGCGGTCTTGTAATTCATATTTGTTTCAGAGTTTTTAAGAATTAAAAATTGCTTACAATTAAGGCAATAGGCTTTTTTTAATCTGCACCTCCCCTGCAATTTGACTTATTATACTGCGTCGGCACTGTGATTTTACTCATTTTTTAAGCGGATGAATTGTGCTTCATTCCAAGGAATGATCCTCAATTTATATCCATAAGTATAATTGACAAAATTTCAGTTCCCTCTAATCTTAGAGCAAATTTTTGATCTGTCTGATTCTCGCATTAAAAGATTAGTACTGAGTCAGATAAAACATTCACCAGGACAGGAGATCTATTGAATGTCTGAAGCAACTGGCAAAAAAGCCGTTTTACAGCTTGATGGCAAAGAAATTGACTTACCAATTTACAGTGGCACTCTAGGCCCAGATGTAATTGACGTTAAAGATGTGTTGGCCGCAGGTCACTTTACTTTTGATCCTGGTTTTGTCTCAACGGCTGCTTGTGAATCTAAAATCACTTTCATTGACGGCGGTAAAGGTGTTCTTCTACACCGTGGCTACCCAATCGACCAGCTTGCTACTAAAGCAGACTACTTAGAAACTTGCTACCTTCTTTTGAACGGCGAGCTTCCTACTGCTGAACAAAAACAAGAATTCGATGCTAAAGTTCGTAACCACACTATGGTTCACGATCAAGTTGGCCGTTTCTTCAATGGTTTCCGTCGTGACGCTCACCCTATGGCGATCATGTGTGGTGTTGTTGGTGCGCTTTCTGCGTTCTATCACAACGGTTTCGATGTTGAAAACATTGACCACCGCGAAATCACTGCTATTCGCTTAATCGCTAAAGTTCCTACTTTAGCTGCTTGGACTTACAAATACACAGTAGGCCAACCATTCGTTTACCCACGTAACGACTTAAGCTACGCAGAAAACTTCTTGTACATGATGTTTGCTACTCCTGCAGACCGTGATTACAAAGTTGACCCTATTCTTGCTAAAGCAATGGACCGTATCTTCACGCTTCATGCTGACCACGAACAAAACGCGTCTACTTCTACAGTACGTCTTGCTGGTTCTACTGGCGCTAACCCATACGCATGTATCGCTGCGGGTATCGCGGCTCTATGGGGACCTGCTCATGGCGGCGCGAACGAAGCTGTTCTTAAGATGCTTGATGAAATCGGCACTGTAGAAAACGTTGCTCCGTTCATGGAAAAAGTGAAAACTAAAGAAGTTAAACTTATGGGCTTCGGTCACCGAGTTTACAAAAACTTCGATCCACGTGCGAAAGTAATGAAAGAGACTTGTGACGAAGTGTTAACTGCACTTGGTATCAACGATCCACAACTTGCTTTGGCTATGGAACTTGAACGTATTGCGCTTTCTGACGAATACTTCATCAAACGTAACCTATACCCTAACGTAGACTTCTACTCAGGTATCATCCTTAAAGCGATTGGTATCCCAACAGAAATGTTTACAGTAATCTTCGCTCTTGCACGTACTGTTGGTTGGATCAGCCACTGGTTAGAAATGCACAGCGCACCTTACAAAATCGGTCGTCCTCGTCAGCTTTACACTGGCGAAACTCAACGCGATATCCAAGGTCGTTAATTCGAAAGAATTGTGCGAATCTAAAAACCGTCCCTTTGGGGCGGTTTTTTTATGCAGCTAGATTTATTTTGCACTTTAAAACAGCCCCATCTGACTGATTTTTCAACTCAATCATTAGATAAAACGATGTCTCACAAGTTATAAAGTATGCTGTTTATTGCTGAGTGTATTTTAAATCGCCATTTTCTAGAAAATCTCACACTGCTTCATCAGATATCGTCATAAAAAAGCCTAATTCCACGTAGAAATTAGGCTGTAAACAAAAGGTTTAAATATTGATGATGCTTTATTTTAGCTTATTAAGTTAAGTAACTTTTATTAAGCAACCTTCTCTAAGCAACCGACTCATAGTCTGTCAAGTCCACCTGTTTAAGACGCTGCTTTAACTGTTTCAGTGACCACGGCCAAGCTACAAAATTGCGTCCATTGGCATCTAAGTAATAGCTCTTACAGCCGCCACTATTAAAGACTGTAGTCTGTAAATGTGTCTGTACTTTTGCATTGTGATAGGCCAATACATTTGGCTTAATTTCAAGCCGTTGTATCTTCTCTTGTTTCATTTTTACCAAAGCATCAACGATATACCCAACCTGTGCTTCTACAATCCCAATGAATGGGTCATAAACCAAAATATTTGGCCCGAGCACCAAGAAGGCGTTGGGTACTTGCGCAATACTGGTACCCAAAAACGCTTCAGGAGAACTATTTTTCCAAAGTTCTGACAATAACGCCCCATTGGCATTTTTTACACGTTGTCCAATCGGCGGATGAGAAACTTCAAAACCTGTGCCCTAATAATGACATTGACTTCATGACGTTCACCATTTGCAGCGATGACAGTATTACCTTCTATTTCCACTAAACCATGTGGCACAAGTTCAACATTGGCTTGCTGCAAAGCAGGATAATAGTTATTGGCAAATAAAAGACGCTTACAACCAATAGAAAAGTTTGGTGTAACTTTTTCACGTAATTCAGCATCTTGAATTTGTGTTTTTAACAACTGACGACCCAAATAATTCACAGGCTCTAATAGTGAAGGATTACGCAGGCCTAAATTAATACTATTTAATATACCGGCCACACTTTTTCGCCAAGTTTCCTGAACGCTCGGAAAGCGGGTAATCACGCCTTTTGCACGGTCATTCAGTGGTAAATCTGCTTTTGGTAATACCCATGGTGCGGTCCGTTGAAACACCACCACATTTTTGGCAATAGGTTGAATCTGAGGAATAAACTGAATCGCAGATGCTCCCGTACCAATTACTGCAATACGTTTATCTTTTAAGTCATAGGCATGGTTCCATCGCGCAGAATGGAACATTTCACCTTCAAAGCTTTCAATACCTTTAATTTTTGGAATTTGAGGTTCAGTAATCGGCCCAGTGGAAAAAATCACCGTTCTCGCCGCATATTTACCTTTGCTCGTCTCTAATTGCCATTGCTTTAATTGCTCATTCCATTCCGCTGCAATTAATTCACAGTTGAACTGAATGTTGCGATACAGCGCATGCTGCTCCGCAACATCTTCTAAATAGTTCAGAATCTCAGGTTGCTTGGCAAATAAATGACTCCATTTATGACTCGGCGCAAATGAAAACGAATATAAAGCCGAAGGAACATCACATCCACAGCCTGGATAAGTGTTGTCGCGCCATGTTCCTCCCACGCGATTGGCTTTTTCTAAAACTACATAATCGGTATACCCTCGTTCATTCATTTGATGAACTGCGGCTAAACCTGATATCCCTGCACCAATCACAATGGTATCGTAGACACGAACTGGTTTTTCTAGACTTGGTTCTGACTTGGTTCTGACTCGGTTTGCCCTGATTGGTTTTGTTCCGCTTTTTTAGCTTTTGCAGAAGACGATGCAGAACGTCGCGCATTGGTTTTATTGCTTGTTGGCTTTTTAGTTTGAGTTTTCTCTTGATCCAAGGCTTTTACATCTTCGTCATGTAATTGTGTCGGCATGTTCATGCTTTTGCTCCCGACTTTTTAATATAGTTGTTAAATATGGGATAACCCACCCCCAATAAGCGGGTATAGGTTTGCGGGGATAAACGCTTTAACCACCAAAATAATTTGGCATCAGGTTGCGGAATGGTGTACAACTTCCCTACATCTAAATTATTCAAGGTCAAATTGACCACATCGTGACTCGTCGTAAATGCATGATTCATCAGCAATTGATCAGCCAAGCCTGAATAGCGATTGGGCAAGCGTCCATTTTTCATAATATTGGTCGGCACCAAGGTTGGGCACAGTACATTCACACGGATATTTGCCGATCGCAGCTCTGCCGATAAAGTTTCAGACAATGCCAACACACTCGACTTCGTCACGTTATATGCTGTCATTTCTGGTGCAGCAGTATATGCTGCAGCAGAAGCAACATTAATAATCGCGCCGCCCTGCTTATTTTGCTTCAGCTTGGGTACAAAATAATGGCAGCCATGCACCACACCCCACAAATTGACATGCATACACCACTGCCAGTCATCTAAACTCAGCTCATCAAATTTACCACCCAGCCCGACGCCTGCATTGTTGATCACCAAGGTCACAGCATGTCCCATCAACTGCTCAGCTTGCTCTGACAATGCTTTTACTTCTTCAGCTTTACCTACATCACACTGCACCGCATAAGCATTTGATGAGGTCATGGATTGAATTTGATCCACCGTTTCTTGCGCTGCTTCTAGATGAATATCGGCACAGACCACTGTCCCACCACGACGTGCCAACTCCAAAGCAAAGCTTCTTCCTATACCACTGCCTGCACCAGTAACCACCGCGTAGGCATTTTCACTTGGCTTATCCTTTTTTCCAAATAGACCCATGGTTGTGTCCTTTTATCGTTTTAATGCTGGGGTAAATTCTTTGACAAAATAAGGTGTTAACACGCCATCAACAGGGTTCAGCAAACGCTTTTTGTAATATTCAAGAAATGCAGAAGTGTCATGATCATTCGGGTGAAAACTTGGTCGTAGATAGTCAAAAATATGCCCGAGGCTGCTGCCATAAACACCATCTTTTAACCCAAAAATCAGCTGGAAACTGCGCGGAACATCCTTCCAGTAACTTAGGCTAATCAAATTCGACGGTTTTCTGTAGAAAGGGACAATCGAAGCACCAATTGAAATCAAACCCAAAATGGTAATTAATGCAGGGAAAAAACCAGCAATACGTAAGGCATAATTACCTGATAATTCTTGATAAACATCATAGGCAATGTCTTTGTGTTCTGACTCTTCCAACATATGCCACATCCAAATGGCGCGTTGCTTTTCATCAATTGAACTAAAGAAAATTTCTTCATGATTCATCATGTATTCCGCAAGCACTGCGGTGAAATGCTCAATTGCCGCCATTAAAGATAATTTCATTGGCTGTGGCATACGTTCAAAACCATAGGCAAAGACGTAGTGTTCTAACTTTCTAAAAAATTGCACAGGCAGATTTCTTGCGCGATACGCTTCATTCATTTCTTCATGCATACGTGAATGAATAACCTCTTGCCCAATCAACGACGTGACACGTTGTCTTAATACAGGATCTTGAATAAAGTCGCGATGATATCGAGCAGTATCAATCACCAAATCTTCGCCACGGGTTAAGAAAATAGATAAAGATGCAAAATAGGCACTGGCCAATTCTGCATTCATATAAAATTTTGGATCAATTTTTTCTGGTTCAAAATCAAATTTCATATGACGAATAGGAACAACGGCAGACTGTTTTGTTGGGTCAAAGACAGGGCCTGCAAATACGCGTGCTAAAGTTTTTTTTATCGGTTGAAAAGCGCTCATGATTTTGCTCTCAATTTGGGTGTTTCCCCTTCATTGACTTCATGTCGATTGAAGTAAAAACACATAGATTGAGGATCAAATTAAGTGAGATAGATCACTAGGCCATTAGCAAAACCGACCTCTCGATTTGCAAAAATGCTCAAATATTTTCTTTGTCAGACAATCTTTAAAACATCGGTGTTGTATGGCTCAAAAGCTTGTCATTAAAGGTCATGGCGTATTTTTTGTGAGGGACGATTATTAGATTTTTTGCACTTCGCCAGTCGCAGATTGATAGACCCATTGATGATCAAACAGGCTGTCGTCTAAATGATCCAGTTTAAAATTACCGATAGCCACAGCATAGAATCCATTGCCCTGCTGCTTAAAATGTATGATCTCTTGCATGAGTTCTTCAGTCAGTTGACCCATAATAAAGTCGGAAATCACTACCACATCGGCATGTACAAAATTCGGTTGTTTCAGCATGTCCAGGGCATGATTCATCGCAGGGATAATATCTGTTCCCCCATGAAATGACTGCCCTAAAAAGTGAATGACATCATCCAAAGCACTATTATGTTGTAAATTCAGCGCGGTTAAATTGGTCGAGAAATTTACCAAATACATCGCTCGCTTTTCTTTTAACGCTCGAATGGATAAATATAGACAAATCGCTTTGGAAATCAGTTCAGGTTGTCCATTCATTGAGCCACTGGTATCTAAGCAAACAATCATCGGGCCTTTTTGTCCGACTCGACGCTGCGTATGGCGTTGGTCTTCGATCACCCGTCCCTGTTGCTGACCTTGTCGATTAAAACTCATCAGGTTAGATTCTAAATATTTCAAATCAAATAAAACCTGCAAGTCTGGATCGGCTAACAGCGCCAACTCGCTAGGTAAAGCCATACTGAGTTCTTGTGCCAATTTAATTCCAGTAATTTCCTCTTGCGCCATCGGGGTGTGAATAAGCTGCTGTGGCTCTTGTTCTAACTGAGCAGAAATCCGCTTACGTGGCATATTCGGCTGTGCGCTTCCGATCATTTGACATAAACGTTTAAGCGCCCGATCTTGCTCGAGATAATTCGCCCATTGCTCAAAGTTCTGTACATCATGCTCAGTTAATTGCCCTTTGGAATAGTCCAGAAAAATCCCGGTTTCAAACCCGACACTGTCATGGTGCTTGACCATTTTCGACAATGTCGCGAGAAAATCTTTGATTTCATCTAAAAAGGCATCTCGTTGTAAACGGAGTTGCTCAAACTCCCAATGCGCAATAGCTTCAGTCAATTTGCGCTGCCATTTACCTTTGAATAGCTCTATTTGTAATTGACGCTGCTGCTTGGTCAGCAATGGCTGTTGGCTCTGTTGCCACATTTCAGTGAATTCTGGAATCCCCAAGGTTTGCATGAAGGCGGCATATTCAGTGTGGAATTGAACAAAATCGCCCTGTTCCCAATGCTTTATCGCAAGCCAATGTTCCAATTGCTGCCGCGCCATTGCATAGGGATGCTGCTGATCTAAACTCGACTTTGCCTGAAAGGCCCATTCCTGAATTTTTTGATCGAGCTTTTTTGCAACTTTATGATCTTCCAACCAATGTTTTAAACTGGATTGTTTTAATTCATCATATAGTTGTGAACTTAATTCATCGAGTGCCGATTGAGTTTGATGTCGTGTCAGTTTTAATTGCGACATAACTGTTCCAAGCGCTCACAATCTTGTAACTGCAACTGATATCTCGCCAATTGCTGCTCAATAGATTGAATTAATTGTTGAATATCCTGTTCAGTGACAAAGACCGATTTAAACTGATGTTTTTGACTGTTAAAGCGTTCCGTCAACAGATCCAATTCTGTTTGAAACAGTGCTTTGAGCTGTTGAACTTCGTGTAACAGCTCATATTGGCTTTGTGCTGAAAGAGAGCTGCGTGGACTACCTTTGGTATGTTTTATATACGGCGTCACCACTTCTTCTAAGCCGTAATAACCACCTTTTAACGTACATACTCTTGAACCATTAAAATTACATACAATGCCACGCACTTCTTCACCAGTATCATCTAAGGCAAAGAAGTCCTTTTTCGTATCCATTTTATCCAGTTCGAGATACAACAGTTTATCTTTATAGTGTCGATCTAGATTGGTCACTGCACGCAAGTAATCAGTGCCATGAATTAAATAACTCTCATACACATCATCGGTATAATAAAAATGATTGAGCACCCGCTGTTCAAGTGCATCCTTCTCTGCCACATGTTGTTCGAATTGCAAACCGTAATTTAAGCCATTTTCAGCCAATACTTCATCTATCTGCTGCGAAACAAAAGCAATGTCTTCAGGCTGATTCCATAAGCAATGTTTTAAAATTAATAGATCACTCAAAATCACTGATGGACGATCATTTAAAAATGCACAGGCTTTGACTAAATAAGCCACACGTTGCCAACGACGGTCAGAGACATAGACCACGTGATCTTCAAAGTTATGGTTGAGTCGAGTTTTAAGTTGATCAAACAGATTTAAAATCGAAGCGGGTAATTCCACCTGATATATCTGTTCCCGCCAATCTTGCAACTCGGCTTTTTTTATTTTTAAGGTCGCATCGACTTCAACACTGACTTGACTCGGCTTGGCCTGTAATAGTGCATGAAAGTTTTCTGCAACAGCAATCGGCGGCACTTCTAAGCGCAAAATAAAACGATCATACAAGGCATCTAGACCTTGATTTGGTTCGGGAATTTCATTCGATGCACTGACCAAAACATTCAATGGAACTTTTTGGACAATGTCACCATTTTTAAAACTCCGCTCATTCACCAAGGTCAGTAAAGTATTTAAAATCGCAGGGCTGGCTTTCCAAATTTCATCTAAAAATGCAAAATCTGCCCGTGGTAAATAATGTTCTGTTTTACGAATGTATTGATCTTCTTTTAAGGCTTTGATCGATACCGGTCCAAAAATTTCTTCCGGCGTACTGAAACGATTCATCAAATATTCAAAATAGTCATGGACTTCAAAAGCAGAAGCGATTCGACGTGAAATCAAACTTTTTGCTGTGCCGGGCAAACCATATAAAAAGGTATTCATGCCCGCAACACCAGCCAACAAACTCAAAGCAATAATCTGCTCACGTTCATACATATTTTTGCTAATTTCAGAAATTAAAGTATTGATCCGTGCTTGCATCTGACTATCTGTTTGACCGAAAACTAAATTGTAACGCCCTGACCGATTTTTCGCTGTAGCAGATGCAAAAATATCGCTTTTTAAATACAGCGCAACAGCGTGATATTATATTTTCAGGTTATAGTAAAACTACACATCCCTTAGGAACAATAATCACTTTTCATCATGTTGCCTTTCTTTCCCACACTCATTCGGCTGCTAAAACTTGAAGGTTTTAAATATCGATCACTCACGGCAGGTGAAATATCCATGTGTCGCAGTGTGTTTGGGGATTTGATTCAATATGAACAAGTGAAAGTGATGAATCACCCTTTTTTGCCTTGGCAATCGGCACATGTGGTCATGGCGCCGCAGGGGTATATTCATGCACGAAATTTACTGTTTAAAGCGGACTATGCCAAAGCGTCTTTAGGATATCGTGCCCTGTTTATTCATGAGATGGCCCATGTTTATCAATACCAGCAGCAGATCAATGTTTTGGGGCGGGGTGCTATTTTGCAGATGGCGTATTTCTTTAGTTTTAAAAAATATAATCCTTACCGCTATACCCTCAAAGCACACAAGGCATTTTTTGACTACAACATTGAGCAACAAGGTGACATTGCACGTGACATCTATTTAAAGCGAATTAAAAATATTATTTTATATCCTGAACTTGTTCATCAAATTGAGCTCTAAAGCGTCCATGCTCTGTAGCGAATATTTTTAGATATAATTAAATACCACCTGATCATTCCATTTCACGCTATTGCTAATCCATTGACGCCATTTTAAGTACAAAAAAACAGCATTAATATTTACTTTATGGCACATAAGCTCAGCTAGGCTTTTAAAAGCTATGAATACCTCTAGTATCTCGCTTAAATTCAGATAAAATAGGCTCACCTTATTTTTTTGCTTTGCATCAAAACAAGTGAATTATCATACGATGATGGTGTTTTGTTTTCGCCTTTCGGCAGTATTTTTCGTATCTAAATACACTCGCTGAATAATCACAATAATACAAATCAGTGTGTTAAGTGTATTCACCTATAGGAATAGGATTTAGTTGGAATGAATAGTTTTAAAATTGCACTTGCTCAGTTCTCTCCGCATATTGGTAACCTAGAATCAAACGCAGCAAAAATGCTTAAACAAGCCAATGCTGCAAAAGAACAGAACGCAGATATTATTGTTTTTCCGGAACTTTCTACAGTTGGTTATCCTGCTGAAGATTTATTATTACGTCCAAGTTTAAATAAACGTACACAGCAAGCTTTTGAACAATTAGCGAGCATTAAGGACATCGTTTTAGTCTTTGGTTTTGTGAATCAAACTGAAGATGGTCAGCGCTATAACTCTGCTGCTGTCATGAAAAATGGTCAAGTTCTCGGGATTTACAATAAACAAAATCTTCCAAACTATAGCGTTTTTGATGAAAAACGTTATTTCAGTGAAGGTCATCAACACCTAGTCTTTGAATATTTAGGTCATAAGTTTGGTGTATTGATTTGCGAAGATGTTTGGGCTTTACCAACTGTTCAACAGCTTGCTCAGTTAAATGTTGAAACCGCTTTGGTGTTGAATGCTTCACCTTATGAAGTTGGTAAACCACAGCATCGCATTGAAACAATGGCTGCATTGACCAAACAATTGAACATCAATTTGGTTTACTGCAACCAAGTCGGCGGTCAAGACGATCTTGTCTTTGATGGCACAAGCTTTGTAATGAACAATTCAGGTGAAGTTGCATTGCAAGCACCGAGTTTTGTTGAAGATCTATATATCGCAGAATACGATGCCGAACAAAAAGCCTTTAAAACAGGTGCAATCACCCCTGTATTAAATACCATGGCTGAAATCTATCAAAGCCTTGTGATCGCAACACGTGACTACGTACAACGTTCAGGCTTCCCAGGTGTGATTTTAGGTCTATCTGGTGGTATTGACTCAGCATTAACTTTAGCGATTGCTGCCGATGCAATTGGTGCCGATAAAGTTCAAGCGGTCATGATGCCATATACTTATACTGCGCAAATCAGTGTTGAAGATGCGGCTGAACAAGCCAAGAATATGGGCGTGACTTTTGGTATTGCCGAAATCAATCCAATTGTGAATGGTTTTATGCAAACCTTGTTCCCATTCTTTGGTGATGCACCGACCGATGCGACTGAAGAAAACTTACAAGCGCGTTCTCGCGGTACATTGTTAATGGCCTTATCGAACAAGTTCGGCAATTTAGTCCTTTCTACAGGTAACAAGTCTGAATTATCTGTTGGCTACTGCACATTGTACGGTGACATGGTCGGTGGCTTTGCGGTTCTTAAAGACGTCTATAAAACGATTGTATTTGAACTAGCAAAATACCGTAACAGCATTTCAGAAACACCAGTGATTCCTGAACGTGTAATTACTCGCCCACCTTCTGCGGAACTTCGTCCAGATCAGAAAGACCAAGACTCATTACCTGAATACGAAGTATTGGATGCCATCTTGTATGCGTATATCGAAGAAGACATGAGCCAAGATGACATCATTACCAAAGGTTTTGATGCTGAAGTTGTGAAAAAAGTCATCCGTTTGGTTGATCTAAACGAATACAAACGTCGCCAAGGCGCGATCGGTCCACGTATCAGCTCACGTGCATTTAGCCGTGAACGTCGCTATCCGATCGTGAATGGTTGGAAACCGGGTATCTAATTACTTGATTCAAATCAAAAAAGCCCAGTTATAGAACTGGGCTTTTTTATAGGCGCAAAATACGCAGCAGTAAAAGTACACAATAACTGAGATGTTCCTATTAAAAGTTAAGCTATCAATTCAAATATTAAAGATTTGAGTTCTCTTTTATTTCTACATAGACATCGTGAATAGATCATTTT
This sequence comes from Acinetobacter sp. YH12128, assembly GCF_013418655.1. Taxonomy (NCBI): domain Bacteria; kingdom Pseudomonadati; phylum Pseudomonadota; class Gammaproteobacteria; order Moraxellales; family Moraxellaceae; genus Acinetobacter; species Acinetobacter sp. YH12128. Next base: position 32,320 of record NZ_VPBO01000011.1, read on the forward strand.
ATTAGTGCTGTAATTATTTCAATTTATTTGACTTTTTCTAGGCACAAAAAAAGAGACCAAGCTGAGAGCTTGGTCTATAAAAATGGTGGCTATGACGAGACTTGAACTTGTGACCCCCGCATTATGAGTGCGGTGCTCTAACCAACTGAGCTACATAGCCGTAAACTGTGGTGGCATTATCTAGATTTCACACATTATCGTCAAGCATTTTTGTTTGCAATTGTTCAGAGTTTAAACAAGCAAAGTTCAAGATGTTACTATTTAAGCAAATCATGCTATTTTTAGCCCTAATTACTATATTTTTTGATTAAAAATTAGAGTTTTATCATGCAATTCAATTCGATAAAAAAAACCTGTCTGACCCTCAGCCTTGCTGTCATGACATTAACGGGCTGCCAAATCGTCTCGCCTATTTTTGTTGACTACAATGGCGTGCGACGTGATGTGGCGACTTGGATTAATAAACAGCCCTTATTAAGCATGCAACAAAAACGCAGCATGGCTCAACTTAGCCGAGCACAGCAACCAATCATTCGTCTCGACTTCAATGATCAGGAGAAATTAGTCAGCGTTGCCCGCACCAATGAAGCTGCGATGTATTGTGCCAATCAGCATTTATCAGCGCGACAAATTCAACGACTGCAAAAACAGATCTTCCCAGAAGACGCTTTACATAAATTAAACTTGCTTGAGCAACAGGCTTTGCATATTACCCTTACAGAGCAAGAGAAACAGTGTGATTAATCAATTCACACCGTTGGGTTCATGCATCTAGACTCAATTTTTTCAGCACCAAATTGTCTTACAATCTAGACATAGCTGCTTACATTATTGAGCATTTTTGCTATCGCAAAGCGAGGTGAAAACAAGTCCATATTTTTACAAACTTTTTATCGCAATACTCACAACATCCTTATGAATTTACTTGGTTTTATTCCAAAATAAAAAAGCGTATGATGAAACTATGATCAATGTAATAGCGCTTTTTTTCAGGTTTTTCCATCCAAATTCAATTGATCAGATAAGGAGAAATAAGATGGCTTTAAATAATATTTTAGTTCCAGTGGACGGTTCAGAAACTTCTTATGCTGCGGTGGCTAAAGCTGTCGAGTTTGCAAAAACTTTTGGCAGTAAAATTACTGTGGTTCAAGTACTGACGCTCGATCCATATATTGCTGCAGAGTATATTTCAGCAGCACAAACCAATGATTTAATTGAACGTGCTCGTGCATCGATTTTAAATACACTTGAAGAAGCAAAAGCGAAATTTTCAACTGAAGGTGTCACTGTTGAAACTCGCCTACTTGAAGGTCAAGTGGTGCATACAGAACTGGTTAAAGCTGCAGAAGAAACACATGCGGACTTGATTATCATTGGTTCACATGGCCGTACAGGGATCAAAAAATTCTTCTTGGGCAGCGTAGCTCAAAGCATACTGGGTGCTTCAGACATTCCTGTTTTGGTTGTGCGCAAATAAGCCATTAGATTTATAGCGTGAAATAAAAAGCCTTCTGATCCTAGAGGGCTTTTTTTATTGACTGCGTCATCAATAATAAAAATAAATTTCTAAGTTTAAGGCAAGGATTTTTTAAGCTAACCATTGATATTGTTTCAATGAGATGCGTCCATTCACCACAAAGACATTTTCGGCTGCCAGCTTCAACTGCTGGATATTTTCACCTTTTTCATTGCAACGCTGCGTGCTGATTTTTCCCTGAGCATTGACCACCCGATGCCATGGGATCGTTGATGTTGCATCTAGATGCTTAAGTACATAGCCAACCAGTCGTGCATGCTTCGGTAAACCCGCTAATTTGGCAATTTGTCCATAAGTGGCAATCTTCGCCAGCGGTATCAATTGAATGACCGACAAAATTTGCGTTGCCAATTCATCACTCTGCTTCATCTGATCTCCTTTGAGCCACATAAAAAAAGAGAACCCGAAGGTTCTCTTTGATTAATACTTAATTTTGACAGATTAGTACAGTAATTGGTTGTGATCGATTAAGTCTTGCAAAGTCACATCGGTATTTTTCAAAGTGAGTAATTCAACTTTATCGCCAAATTTAGACCCTGTTCCATCACGATCAATGCTGATCACGGTGTTGCCCTTGCCATCAGATTTCACCGAAACAAACTGATCAATATTCGACTGATTGGCATTTTGACCTTGTAACAAGGCTTTGATATTCACTTTATCGCCTTCAGACGCATTAAAGTCATTCCAAGTATCATGTCCATTGCCACCCGTTGCATCTGCTTGATCCAATACTTTATAAATAACCGTATCAATGCCCGCTTTGGTGGTGAATTGATCATTGCCCGCAGTACTGGTGATTTCATCGTTACCGACACTTCCTGTGAAGTTCACACCTGCTTTAATGGTCAATGTTGCCGCTGAAATATCACCGTTTGGTGCAACCAGTTTATACGTAAACTGTTCTGCTGCACCTGAGGCAAGATTCATATCTTTAAGGGTATAGGTGTAACTACCATCTGATTTCACCACCATTTCGCCATATTTCGCCGTAATGGTTGTACCCGTCGAACTCACTTGGGTAAAGGTTAAGCCACCATCTTTAGACACATACAAATCTGTATATTTTGAAGCGACAGTATCAACACCAAATCCATCATTATCGGTTAATAAATTGCCTGTGGTTGCAGCATTCGCAGCAAATTTTACGGTAAAGCTATCAAGGTCAATAATGCTCCGTGAAATGACCGCCGATACACTGCCGCCCAAGCTTATGCCTTTATTGGTTACGGCTTGAATCGTATAGGTTCCTGCTTTCAATCCAGTGACCGTGACAGAATTACCATTTGGTAGTAGACCAATAACATCCACTACTGTTGAAGCTCCCGAAGTCGCAACTAATTTACCTTTTTCGTCGTAGACGTTAATCGTGGTATTACCCAGTAATGAAACCAGTTGTGAAGAACCAAAGTCAACTTTGATGTTCTCTACCGTACCGTCTGCAACGGTGATTTTGGTCGAACCTGCTTTCGTCCCACCAAATCCAATCGACCAACTGTAGCTAATTGAATTTGATTGACCTGTAGATACGGTATTCGATGCATCAAAACCGATCATGTCAACATTGTTAGTAGCAACAACTGTACTTGCATGATCTTTTGGCTCCGCTGCATTCCAATTCAATGCCAAATCGCTTTGCGTTCCAATGTGAATTATCAGGTCAGCACTACTTGCTTTGCCCGAAACTGGATCAACCACGGAATAGCTAAACACTTCTGCCTTACCAATCGCTGTGACATCAGCTTTCGGTTTATAGCTATACGAGCCATCTTGATGAATGGTGAATGTGCCATAGTTCCCTTTGACTGTGGTCGTACCATTGATCAATTGGCCATTGATACTGTTGACGATTGAACCTGCAGGAACAGCATCTTGACCATAAAGTGCATCATGATCTGTGATGACATTTCCTTTTGCTTCTTCTACATGGCTCACTTCAGGTTCTACTGAAGTATCAAACACTTTCAACGATAGATTTGCACTGACCGATGTTGCAAGGCCAATAGCCGAACCGCCGACAAACTCAAACTTATATTCACCAGATTGTAAGTTTTTCGCGCGTACAGCCGTTTCTTCGCCAAAGATGCCGATAAAATCTAATAAACCATAGTCTTTATTCGACGCGATCAGCTTCCAGCTCCCATCGGTATTTTTCACAAATAGTCGCATTTCTGCTTTATCAAACAGGTTGATCAATGAACCTGTATGTACACTGATCGTTGCCTCACCAACTTCTTGATCCCCGATAGAGAAGTAACCTGTGTGTACTTTTGAACCAATATTAATCAGATCAAAAACGTTGAATAGTTTATTGGTACGAACTTCTTCAACTGGATATTCAAAGTTGATGTTGGCATTAACCAAATTATCTGCTGCATGAATGCTAACAGTTGGCGCGATTAATTCTTGAGGTGCAGACTCACCACCATCATCTTTCGCAGTCACTAAAATGCGCTGGCCATCTGTCACTGCTGGCTGTAAGACAACTTTGAAATTGCCTTCAAGATCAGCAATTGCTGTGCCTAGAATGGTTTTAGCATCGGCGGCATACACAGTGATATCTGAACCCGCTTCAGCATGACCTGTGACCACAGCACCTTGACTATCTAAAGTTGCAAATGGTGTTGCTGGTGCGTACAAGTCTGGTGCCAATGCTGGTGTAGCTAAGGATTCGCCACCTGCATCTTTTGCGGTCACTTTCACTTGCTCGCCATCCACAAGTGCAGGTACAAGTGCAATTTGATAATGACCATTGGCATCCGCAGTCGCTGTACCCAATGGGGTTGTGCCTTTGCTACCACCGTACACGGTAACAATGGCAAAAGCTTCGGTCACGCCTTCCACAGCAGATCCTGTTGCATTGACTTTCGCTGTCGGTGCATCAGGGGCAAATAGATCTGGAGCTTGCGCTGTGATTACTGGTGATTCACCGCCTACATCTTTCGCCGTGACTTTTACTTGCTCACCATCCACCAAAGCAGGTTGAAGTTGAACGCTATAAGTCCCATTTGCATCGGCTACAGCCGTCCCAAGCTTTTGCTTCGCATCAGATGTATATACCGTCACTTCTGAACCCGGTTGAGCTTTACCAAAGACAGTAGAGCCATCTTTATGGTTCACTTCCGCAGTTGGAATTACCGGCACAGTTGCATCTATTAAATCATCTGATGCAGAACCTTGATTTCCTGCTTGATCTGTAGCAGTCGCTGTATATGTGCCTTCTGCTGCTGTTGCAGGAACTTGTGCGATGAAATGACCATTGGCATCGACAGTGACATCAATATTTTTGCCTTGTGGATCAGCTATAGAAACTTTCGCACCTGATTCAGTTTTACCTGTAATGGTTGCAGAGCCATCTGGATTTGATAAGACTTTAAAATCATCGATTTGCGGCGCAAGTTGGTCATCTAGATCTGCCGTTGCAGAACCTTGATTTCCAGCATTATCAGTTGCTGTAGCGGTATAAGTTCCTTCCGCAGCAGGTGATGGAATCGTTGCTGTGAATTGACCATTGGCATCTACACTTGCAGGATAGGTTTGACCGTCTGGCGTAGTGATTTCAACTTTTGCACCCGGTTCAGTTTTACCTGTTATCGTTGCAGAACCATCGGCATTTGCATCGACTTCTAGATCAGTAATCTGCGGCGCAACGTGGTCATCTAGATCTGCTGTTGCAGAACCTTGATTTCCTGCTTGATCAGTTGCTGTTGCGGTATATGTGCCTTCTGCGGCAGGGGTTGGAATCGTTGCTGTGAAATGACCGTTGGCATCCACGCTTGCAGGATAGGTTTGACCGTCTGGCGTGGTGATTTCAACACTTGCACCCGGTTCAGTTTTACCTGTCACCGTTGCAGAACCATCGGCATTTGCATCGACTTCTAGATCAGTAATCTGCGGCGCAACGTGGTCATCTAGATCTGCTGTTGCAGAACCTTGATTTCCTGCTTGATCAGTTGCTGTTGCGGTATATGTGCCTTCTGCGGCAGGGGTTGGAATCGTTGCTGTGAAATGACCGTTGGCATCCACACTTGCAGGATAGGTTTGACTGTCTGGCGTAGTGATTTCAACGCTTGCACCCGGTTCAGTTTTACCTGTCACCGTTGCAGAACCATCGGCATTTGCATCAACTTCTAGATCATCGATTTGCGGTGCAATTTGGTCATCTAGATCTGCCGTTGCAGAACCTTGATTTCCAGCATTATCCGTTGCCGTTGCAGTATATGTACCTTCCGCAGCAGGTGTTGGAATCGTTGCTGTAAACTGGCCGTTGGCATCTACACTTGCAGGATAGGTATGACCATCTGGCGTAGTGATTTCAACTTTTGCACCCGGTTCAGTTTTACCTGTCACCGTTGCAGAACCATCGGCATTTGCCTGAACGTCAATGCTGACATCAGCAGTACTATCAATTGTCGTACTTGTCGTTGCTTTTTGACTTGAATTACCAGCCGCATCTTTCGCAATCGCCTCAATATGATAGAGACCATTTGTCAGGTTTGATTTTGCTTGGTAACTCCAGTTTCCTTGAGCATCAACAAGTGCCTGTCCTGTTTCGACAACATTTCCGAGTTGATCTTTCACACTTACGCTAACAGTTACGCCTTTTTCAGTTTTTCCACTAAAACTTGGAGATGGATCTGTAATAACACCAACATCATGAATATCAATAAGTGGTGGAATAGTATCAACAATAAATTGTTTCGTTGACGGCGCACTGATATTACCAGCGATATCTTTCGATATGGCTTCTAGGGTTAATAATCCCTCAGGTAAAGCAACCGATGGTGTATACGTCCACTTACCTGTTGCCGTATCGAGTTTCGCTAAGCCTGAATCCAATAAATTATTTTCAGCATCATAAATATTGATCTGAACTTCAGTACTCTTGCTCGATGTGCCCGAGAAGGTCTGTTTATTGTTGTTGGTCTGTGGAATAGACGGTGTGGATAACGTCGTCGCTCGCATAGCAAATGTAGCGAGTGGAGCCACTGCTGGAGCTGCAAAGAAATCAAAATCATCAATATCAACAGTTGGCGGAGTCGTATCGATTTCAAATCGATCATTTGCTTCAGCTGTGTTACCTGCTTTGTCCGTTGCAATCGCAACAGCCGTATATTCGCCATCATCTAAATTACGAGGAGGTGTAAATGTCCATGCGCCATCTGCAAATACACTTGCTTGGCCTTCAAATTTCACCACGCCTGCAAAGTCTTTAATATATACATAGACCGATGCACCCGGCTCGGTTTCTCCGCTGACCGTTGGCGTTTGATCATTTGTAATGATTAGATCATCGATAGTGATTGTTGGTGCTGTATTATCGACACTTGCCACGCTATGCGAAGCTGTTGCTGCTTGACCGGCATTACCTGCTGTATCGCTATAACTGCCTGCAGCAATATCCAGTTTCACGGTCGCTGCACTACCATCGTTGCCATTCGCCACGACTTTAGCAGTCCAACTGCCATCAGCCTGTTGTGCTAAGTCTGTCAGTTTGCCGCCTGTGACCTGTACATCGTCTGCATCAAAGCCAACCACTTTTTCACTGAAGCTGATCTTCACATCTCCATTGTCGGCAATGCTAATCGTTGCTTTTGGTGCTGTACTATCGATACTTGCCACGCTGTGTGAAGCTGTTGCGGCTTGACCAGCATTGCCTGCCGCATCGCTATAACTGCCTGCCGCAATATCCAGTTTCACGGTCGCTGCACTACCATCGTTGCCATTTGCCACGACTTTAGCAGTCCAACTACCATCGGCTTGTTGTGCCAAGTCTTTGAGTTTGCCGCCAGTGACCTGTACATCGTCTGCATCAAAACCGACCACTTTTTCACTAAAGCTGATCTTCACATCACCATTATCGGCAATCGTAATCGTCGCTTTTGGTGCTGTGCTATCGATACTTGCCACGCTGTGCGAAACTGTCGCTGCTTGACCGGCATTGCCTGCCGCATCGCTATAACTGCCTGCCGCAATATCGAGTTTAACGGTCGCAGCACTACCATCGTTGCCATTCGCCACGACTTTAGCAGTCCAACTACCATCGGCTTGTTGTGCTAAGTCGTTGAGTTTGCCACCAGAAACTTGAACATCGTCTGCATCAAAGCCAACGACTTTTTCACTGAAGCTGATTTTCACATCACCATTATCGGCAATCGTAATCGTCGCTTTTGGTGCTGTGCTATCGATACTTGCCACGCTGTGCGAAACTGTCGCTGCTTGACCGGCATTGCCTGCCGCATCGCTATAACTGCCTGCCGCAATATCGAGTTTAACGGTCGCTGCACTACCGTCGTTGCCATTCGCCACAACTTGAGCAGTCCAACTACCATCGGCTTGTTGTGCCAAGTCTTTGAGTTTGCCACCAGAAACTTGTATATCGTCTGCATCAAAACCGACCACTTTTTCACTGAAGCTGATTTTCACATCGCCATTATCCGCAATCGTAATCGTCGCTTTTGGTGCTGTGCTATCCACAGTCACTTGGGTATTCACATCATCACTGATGTTGCCAGCTTTGTCTTTTGCATTAGCAGTAACTTGGTATGCACCATCCGTTAAATTTGCCTTAACGCTATAGCTCCAATCACCTTTCGCATCCACTGTCGCGGTACCAGTCTCGATAACATCTCCGTTCGGCTTTTTAACTGTAACCGTCACGGTAGAACCAATTTCAGTTTTGCCTTTTACATCAGGAGTTACATCACTGGTGAGTACTGCATTTTGGATTTCAATTACTGGATCAGTGATATCAATCACGAAGGTTTTAGATGCTGGGCTACTGATATTACCGGCTGCATCTTTAGATACAGCTTCAAGTACATAATAGCCTTCGAGCAATTCATTCGCTGGCGTGTAGGTCCATTTACCTGTAGCGGTGTCGAGTTTCGCTAGTCCTGAATCGATAACTTTATTATTGGCATCGCGCAGGTAAACCGTCACTTCTACACTTTTGGTCGAAGTTCCTGAGAATGTTGGCTTCGTTTGATTGGTCTGCGGAACGTTTGCAGGCACGCTTAATGTGCTGACACGAGAAAATGCTGCAGCAAAATTCGATGTACCAAATAAATCATCAATATCGACCGTCGGTAAAGTGGTATTAACCGTTCCAGTTTCTATCTGTTGATTACCCGCAGCATCAGTTGCAGTCACAGTCACTGTATAATCAGCTTCGGCAACAGGTGAATCTGGAGTAAATGTCCAAGCACCATCTTTTACCGTTGTCGTACCAGGAATATCCTTGCCATTTGAATCTTGTACTTGGACTTGAAGATTCGCATCTTCATTCACTGTACCTGTAAAATTAGGTTCTTTAAAATCGTCAATCGTGACAATTGGCGCTGTAGCATCTATTGTAAATGATGTGTCTGTGGCACGACCGGTATTACCAGCAGCATCTGTAGCAATGGCCTCAACTGAGTATTCTCCATCAATCAGGGTTTTATCAGCACGATAACTCCACTGATCACCGATGACCTTAGCATCGCCTTGATCAACAATTTTTCCATTATTATCTCTGATAACAACGCTAACGTCAGTGCCAACTTCTGTTTTACCTTTAAATGTAGGCATTGAATCCTGAGTTAAAGTTGTATCTTCAATAGATATTTCAGGATTAATCGTATCTTTTGCACCAATCACGGTTGTTGGATCAGAAGTATTTCCTGCTGCATCCTTCGCTGTCACTTTGGCAGTTTCACCATCGGTCACTGCTGGTGATACGTTGATTTCAAACTCCCCGAGACTGTTTGCATTTCCTGAACCAATTAATTTGCCATTTTCATCACGAACTTCAACTTTTGCACCTGGCTCAGTTTTACCCGTTACTACCGTGCCATCTGCATTTAATGTTGCATTAGGTGCATCGGGCTTCGTAGTATCT